>CAZZGO010000102.1:0-5111 GCA_964654245.1 uncultured Pseudobdellovibrionaceae bacterium
ATTCGCGTGCTCAAAGATATCGTCGTCACAGACGGGGACAAAGAAGTGCGTCTGTCACCGTCTGTCATTCCGTCCTACACGTCTGAAATTCATTACGCCCATCCGGATATCGGGGTTCAGCGTTCCAGCGTGACATTATTTAATGGTAATTTTAAACATGACATCGCCGATTGCCGCACCTTCGGGTTCATGAAAGAGGTCGAAGTCCTGCGTGCCATGGGGCTGGCACAAGGCGGGTCTTTGGAGAATGCGATTGTGCTGGATGATAACGGGATTTTAAACCCCGAAGGTTTGCGCTGTGCGGATGAATTTGCCCGCCACAAGGTGCTGGACGCGATTGGGGATCTCTATCTGGCCGGGGGGCCCTTAATGGCGGCCTATACGGGGATCAAAGGCGGGCATGCCCTGAATAATGCGGTTTTGCGTGCCCTGTTCGCTGATCCCACGGCGTGGGACCGGGTGGATTTATTCGTGGATCTTGACCCGTCGGATACCCGTATGTACGCGGCCAATGTGCGCCCATCATCGGTTTCTGCCGTTTAAGGGCGTGAAAACCCGGCATATATCCCTTTTCATTAGGGCGGCTTCACGGTAAAAAGATTTATGCGCTATTTTCCTCTGATTGCCCTCTCTCTTCTTGCTCTGGCGGCTTGTTCGTCGGATTCGAAAGAAGACCCGAATCTTCAGGTCGAAAAACCCGTCGAGGTTTTGTACAACTCCGCCGCCGACGCGCTGGACGCCAAACAATACGAAGAGGCCAGCCGTCTGTTCAACGAAGTGGAACGCCAGCACCCTTATTCACAATGGGCGACCAAGGCACAATTAATGTCCGCCTACGCCGCCTATCAAGACGACCGATATGATGAGGCTATTTTGGCGCTGGATCGTTTTATTGAACTTCATCCCGGGGCAGACGACATTGACTATGCGTTTTATCTTAAGGCGCTATCTTATTACGAACAGATATCCGATGTCGCGCGCGACCAAGCGCTGACGAAATATGCGCTTGAGGCATTGGATACCCTCATCCTGCGCTTCCCGGACAGTGATTATACACGGGATGCCAAAATCAAACGGGATCTAACGCTGGATCACTTGGCGGGTAAGGAAATGGAAATCGGCCGATATTATCTGAACCGTAAGCAGACCAATGCCGCCATCAACCGTTTTCGCACGGTGATTAAAGATTACCAAACCACGACACACACACCCGAGGCTCTGCATCGTCTGGTCGAAAGCTATATGTTGCTAGGCTTAAAAGCCGAAGCCGCGCGTGTTGCGGCCGTGTTGGGGCACAATTTCCCCGGCTCCAGTTGGTATCAGGATAGCTATGCTATCCTTGATCCAGAATTACGCGAACAATTGGTGAAGGATAAATCCTTTGTGGATCGCACCATCGAAGGTTTGTTCAAGCCTGATTAATGACCATGTTCTATATGGATCGCTGGGGGCAGAACCACGCGCAGGATCGCCAAAAAATCACGCGCGGCCGCTCGGGTGCGTTTGCGGCGATCATGACGGACACACATATTCTGCTGACTTGGCCAAAATATAACCCGGGATCGGCGGAACTTCCCGGCGGCGGTCTTGAACCTAACGAAAACGCCTGTCAGGCTGTCCGGCGTGAAATTCTGGAAGAAACAGGTTTTGTCCTGCCGCCGATACGGGCGACCCGTGAATACACGCATCAAGTCAAGTATTATGCCGAAGATGTGCAGGAATTCTGGGATTATACGCAAAAATATTTTGTCTTTCACCTCCCCGGGCGCGATACTGTGAATATACAAGACAGGCTTGTTCCAACCGATGCGGATCGTGCCTTATGGGTGCCACGCACGGATTTGAACGGTATCCTGTTTCATGCAGTTCATAAAAAGACGTTAAAATTACTTGAATGCTGGCCAGCCTCACCATTTTGAATGTGGTTTTGATCGAAAAACTGACGGTCGGGTTTGACCGTGGGCTTAACGCACTCACGGGGGAAACAGGGGCTGGAAAATCCATCTTGCTTGACTCTCTGGGCTTGGCTTTGGGACATAGGGGCGAGTCAGGTCTTGTGCGTCACGGCGCGGATCAGGCGAGTGTGACGGCTGAATTTGATATCCCTTCTTCACATCCTGTTCACGCTTTGCTGAGGGATCAAGCTATCGCGTCTGAGGGCAGCGTCATCCTGCGCCGCGTGATCACGCCAGATGGCCGCTCCCGTGCCTTTGTGAATGATCAGGCGGTCAGTATTGGTTTTTTAAAAACGGTGGGCGATCGCCTTGTTGAAATTCACGGGCAATTTGATACGCATCATCTGCTCAACCCAAAATATCATCGGGATCTTTTGGATGAATTTGGCGTGCCTGTAAAAGACCTCAGTCATCTGCGCACCTGTTGGCGAGAATGGCAAGCCGCCGCGAAACTTCTGTCTCAATCCAGAGACAGTGCGGCAAGAGCACGCGCCGAAGAATCCTATCTTCGCTCGGCGGTCGAGCAGTTAGATGAACTTGCCCCGCAGGCAGACGAAGAAGACCGTCTTACTGCGCTCCGTCAACGATTGATGAAGCGGGAGCAGATTTTATCGCATCTTCAGACCGCCATGACGGGAATTGACGATATTGACACCGCCCTCAACACGGTGTGGCGCGCCATCGAAAAAACCGGGGAAGGCCAAGATATTCTTCAGGCACTTGACCGCGCCATGGCCGAGATCAAAGAATCTCGTGCCGGGATTGATACATTATCGGCAGATATTGACGAAAGCGAATATTCACTTACTGAAATAGATGATCGTTTATTCGCGCTTAAAGCGCAGGCTCGCAAACATGCTTGTTTCATTTCTGAATTATCGGCAAAGCGGGATGAATTGGCGGGGCAACTGAATCTGATTGAACATCAAGACAGTATTCTAGCAACATTGGCGCAAGACGAAAAGCGCAAACAAAAAGACTTTATGACTGCCGCGCAGAAGATTCATGATGCGCGCGTCAAAGCAGGCAAAAAACTCGACTCGGCGATAGGTACTGAATTGCCGCCTTTAAAGTTGGAGAAAGCGCGGTTTGAGACAGAAGTATCTCTTTTGCCTGAAACAGATTGGCACGAATTCGGTATGGATCAGGTTCAGTTCAAAGTGGCCACAAACCCGGGCGCCGAAGCGGGTCCACTTCATAAAATTGCTTCTGGTGGAGAAATGGCGCGATTTATGTTGGCACTCAAAGTAGTGCTGGCACAAACCGGGACGACAGGGACATTGGTATTCGATGAAGTCGATAGCGGCATTGGCGGCGCAACAGCATCGGCGGTGGGAGAACGTTTGGCGCGCTTATCATCCCTGCATCAGGTTCTCGTCGTCACGCACTCCCCTCAGGTTGCCGCCCGGGCGCATGCGCATTACGTCGTCGCCAAGACAGGAAAAACGGCCGTTAAAACAGACGTCATCTCTCTGCCGGATGTAAAAAAGCGTCAGGAAGAAATTGCCCGTATGCTGGCGGGGGAGACCATTACCGACGAAGCCCGGGCGGCCGCGCGAAAACTCATGGAAGTGAGTGCCGCTTGATGCCACGTTCTGATATCAACGCCGCCAAGCGTCGCCGTGACGTTTTAATCAAAGATATTCAATATCATGATGAATTGTATCATCAAAAAGATAGGCCGGAAATTTCAGATGCTGAATATGATTCCCTAAGACGTGAGCTGGAGCAGATTGAAACCCAATTCCCGGAACTTGGTGCAGATTTATTTGCCGGCAAGGTGGGCGCGGCCCCGGCCAAGGGATTCAAAAAAGTTCGACATCGACAACCCATGTTATCGCTCTCAAATGTGTTTGAAAATCAGGAATTATATGATTTTCTGGAACGCATCAGACGTTTTTTAAATCTAGCGGATCATGACGTCATAGAGATATCCGCTGAGCCTAAAATTGATGGCTTATCTTGTGCTCTGCGTTACGAGAACAGAAAATTGATACAGGCGGCCACACGGGGCGACGGCACCGAAGGCGAAGATATTACCGCTAATGTCATGACGATTTCGGATGTACCCAAAACACTTCCCCCCGACGCGCCGGATATCCTTGAAGTCAGGGGTGAGATTTATATGCGCCGGGATGATTTTCAGATCTTGAACGATCGTCAGCACGCCGAAGGAAAACCTGCCTTTGCGAACCCTCGAAATGGTGCGGCAGGAAGCGTGCGCCAATTAGATCCCGCCATCACAGCCAGCCGCCCTTTGCATTTCTTTGGGTATGCGCTGGGGGAAGTCCCCCAAAAAATATCCGACACGCAATGGGGCATTCGGCAAAAACTTTTTGGCTGGGGCTTTGCCGAGGCCAAGCCCGCCAAGCTTTGCCAAAATGCTGATGAAATTTTGGCTTATTTCTCAACAGTATCAAAAGAACGTGCCTTGCTTCCGTTTGATATTGATGGGGTGGTCTATAAGATCAATCGGTTGGACTGGCAGGAAAGATTGGGATTTGTGTCCCGTGCACCACGCTGGGCGACGGCGCATAAATTCCCGGCCGAAAAAGCCATCACAATATTAAAAGACATTACCATACAGGTGGGACGCACAGGGACGCTAACGCCGGTTGCCGAACTGGAACCTATTAATGTCGGCGGCGTGATAGTGTCCCGAGCCACCCTTCATAACGAAGATGAAATCACCCGCAAGGATATTCGTATTGGTGATCATGTGGTCATTCAACGTGCTGGAGATGTCATTCCACAAATTGTAGACGTGATTAAAGATAAACGCTCTATCGGCTCTGTTCCGTTTGTTTTTCCTCAAACCTGCCCGACGTGCGGATCACATGCCGTACGCGAAGAAGGGGAAGTGGCGCGGCGTTGCACCGGAGGATTGATATGTCCCGCGCAGGCGGTTGAACGGCTTAAACATTTTGTCTCACGCGGGGCATTTGATATTGAAGGCATGGGTGCCAAAATCATCGAAACATTTTATGCCGATGGTTTGATACGAAACCCCTCTGATATTTTTACGCTTGAACGCCGGGATCAATCCAGTCTTACACCCCTTCGGGTGCGGGAAGGCTGGGGTGATCTATCTGCCAAAAATCTTTTTTCCGCTATTGATGCCCGGCGCAACATACCGCTTCATCGTTTTATCTATGC
>CAZZGO010000103.1:0-4970 GCA_964654245.1 uncultured Pseudobdellovibrionaceae bacterium
CGTGGCCAGATGATAGGGTTTCACGCGAATGTCATGCGCGTCAGTAAGCACCGTTTCCATGTGCCCGAGGCGAGAAATGTCCGGCGTAACCTTGATAAAATCAGGATGGCGGGTCAGGAAGGACGTGATTTGATCTTCGCCTTCGCGCCGTTGAAGCGAACAGGTACAATAAACCAGAATCCCGCCCGGTTTCACCATGGGCGCGGCGTTATCTAACAAATCGCGCTGAAGTTGAGAGAGTTGCAGAAGATCTTTTTCAGATTTAAAAAGCAGAAGATCCGGGTGGCGGCGCAATGTGCCCGTGGCGGTGCAGGGCGCATCTAAAAGCACAATATCGGCCTGTGTTTTGGGTTGCCACGACAGGGCATCGGCGATCACGGTCTGAACACAATCCGTGAGTTTCATACGTTCAAGATTATGCATGAGTTTTTTCATCCGCGACGTGGAGACATCAAGCGCCGTCACCTGTGCCCCGGCAGAGGCAAGTTGAAGCGTTTTTCCCCCGGGCGCGGCGCATAAATCAATCACATGTAATCCCGCGATATCCCCCAGAAGTTTAACGGGCAGTGCCGATGACGCATCTTGAATCCACCATGCGCCTTCACGGTAGCCGGGTAAATCGGTGATGGATCCGCCCGCGTTGCGCCGAAGCGAACCCGAAGGCAGGCAAGCACTTTCAAGTGCGCCCAGCCACAACGCTGTTTCTTTGGGATTTTTGAGGGTGATGTCTAGCGGTGCTTCAATCAATGAGGCGAGCGCGATATCCCGCGCCTCTCTCTCGCCGTAATCTTTAACCCATGCCTGCCAGAGCCAGCCCGGGATATTCAGCGCGAGTGGGTCTTGAACTTCCACCCATGATTTACCTTCACGCGTGATCCGGCGCAAGACGGCATTCACAAATCCTTTTTGCCGGATCAAGCCTTCGGATTCCGCTAAACGAACCGATATATCCACCGCCGCATGGTCTGCGACATCCATGAACAGAATTTGCGCGATGCCGATATACAAAATGATGACGAGCGTTTCAGGCGCAGGTCTTTCGCCTTTTTTAGATTGAACCTGTTCGATGATATCATCCAGTTGCCCTTTATGCCGCAGGATGGTGGTGATAAGCATGCGGGCAAATGCCCGGTCACGGGTCGGCAGTTGGCTCAGCTTCGCACTGGAATCCAGCGCCACATCCAGCATTTTTTTATGTACCAGAATATCCCGCAAGATATCCAAGGCGGCTTGACGCGCCCCCAAGCCTTCGGACAGGGCAGGGCGATTATCCGGCACGATGTGTATCCGGGTGTGCGCTTGAAATATGCTGTGTTTCCAAATCGCAACTATGTGTGACAATTCGGGTGTACAGATCGCGTATTAATATGGGGTCAATACCGTGGCTTTCGGCGCGGCTGACGGCACGGTTGATCACTTCGTTCACCCGGTCAGGCAGGACGGCGGGAATGCGATGTTCTATTTTTACGGCGGCGACTTCGTGAATAATACCAAACCGTGCCGCGATCAAATCTACGATCTGGTCGTCCAGCGCATCAATCCGCGCGCGGTAAGGGGTTAAAAGATCTATCGACATATCACGCACGGGACCATTGTTTTTTTTGAAGGTATGTATATCTATTATGTATGACTGATCCACGTAAAAGTCCAGACGTGCCCCTAGAGCCCCTGCCGGACGTCACCCCCGTGCCCAAAACCCCCTTGCCGCCTGAATTTGGGGGTGCCAAAGGACCTGAGCCCACACGATATGGGGACTGGGAACATAATGGACGGTGTACGGATTTTTAAACGCCTCGACGGTCTGTTTTTTTTACTATATAAGCCTTACCTACAAAATTTAGATTTTATCTAATCTTACGTGAGACATGCCAGCATGGATATTTCTCTTTTCCTTTTTTCTGAATTTATGACCAAACCTGTCTGGATGTGGCTGGCATTTATCACGCTGGTTATTGTGCTTTTGGTGCTTGATCTGGGTGTTTTGAATAAAAAAGATCATGAGATCGGTGTGAAGGAGAGCTTATGGCTTTCCTCTTTTTATATTTCTGTAGGTCTGGCCTTTGGGGGCTGGGTCTGGTGGGAAATGGGGCAGAATAAAGGGCTGGAATATATCACCGGTTTCTTTGTCGAAAAAACTCTGGCGATGGACAATATTTTTGTGATCGCGATGATTTTTACCTATTTTGGTATTCCGCGTCTGTATCAACACCGCGTTCTTTTTTGGGGGATTTTGGGTGTCATTATCCTGCGCGGGATCATGATTGGTGTTGGAGCCACACTGGTGGCTCAGTTTGGCTGGATTCTTTATATCTTCGCCGCTTTCCTGATTATTACGGGGATCAAGATGCTGATGATGGCGGATCATGTCACTGACATCGGCAACAACCCCGTGCTTAAATTCATGAACAAGCATTTCCGGATTACGGACACACTTCATGGACAAAAATTTTTCGTTAAACAACCAGACCCTAAAACGGGAGCGCTGATCACCTTTGTGACACCGCTGTTTGTGGCATTGGTTATGATTGAGATCGCAGATGTCATTTTTGCCGTTGATTCCGTTCCGGCCATCTTTGCCATTACGACAGATCCGTATATCGTGTATACCAGTAACATTTTTGCCATTTTGGGGCTCCGGGCGCTTTATTTTGCACTGGCGGCGATGATTAACCGCTTTGCGTATCTGAAATATGCCCTGTCGATTGTGTTGATTTTCATTGGATCCAAAATATTTATTGCCGATATGTTTGGCCTGATGAAGTTCCCGCCAATGCTGTCGTTAAGTGTGACGGTAGGTATTCTCGCTGCGGGGGTTATCTACTCTCTTTGGAAGACGCGCGAAGGTTCTGCCAGTAAGCCCTAGGCTTGTTTTAAGGGGTTAACAGGCGTTCTTTGGCTTTGTTCTTATAAAACACTAGCTTTTTCAGTCAAAAACCGTTATCCCTCGCGGCGACGAACGCCGCTTGAATCCTTGGTTTCAGGCTTAACATGACAGAAAGCATACATTCGCATGACCGCCTCTAAAGATATCCGTAACATTGCCATTATTGCCCACGTTGACCATGGCAAGACCACGTTGATTGACTCCATCCTGAAACAATCCGGATCTTTCCGTGAAAACCAGCAAGTGGCTGAACGTTTGATGGATTCAAACGATCTGGAGAAAGAGCGCGGTATTACCATTCTGGCGAAATGTACCGCCATTGATTGGGAAGGCACCCGCATTAATATTATCGACACCCCCGGCCACGCCGATTTTGGCGGCGAGGTAGAGCGCGTGCTGGACATGGCGGACGGCGTTATTTTGTTGACCGATGCGGCTGAAGGCCCGTTGCCACAGACGAAGTTTGTTTTGGGTAAAGCACTTAAACTGGGTTTGCGCCCGATTGTGATGATCAACAAGGTCGACCGTGCCGACGCCCGCCCGGATAAAGTTCTGGATGAGGTATTTGATTTGTTCGTGGCGTTAGATGCCAGCGAAGAACAACTGGATTTCCCAATCTTGTTTGCCTCAGGTCGGGATGGGTGGTGTGCGCCGTCATTGACCGCGCCGCGTGAGAACTTACACCCTTTGCTAGAGTTGGTATTAAAACATGTTCCCGCCCCGAAAGTGGATGAAAACGCGTCTTTTTCCATGCTGACGACGTTGCTGTCGGCTGACCCTTATTTGGGGCGCGTGCTGACGGGTAAAATTTATTCCGGTAAAGCAAAAGTCAATATGACCGTCAAATCCATGGGGCTTGATGGCAAGACCGTGGAAACATTCCGCCTGACGAAACTCATGTCATTTTCGGGCATTGACCGTGTGCCGGTGACCGAAGCAGTCGCAGGAGAAATTATCTGTGTGGCCGGTATGGAAAAAACATCCGTGGCCGATACGATTTGTGACACATCGGTCATGGAACCGATCAAGACCCAGCCTGTTGATCCCCCGACGATGGCGATCACCATCACGGTCAATGACTCCCCCTTGGCTGGGACGGAAGGTAAAAAACTGACCTCAACCATGATCCGTGAAAGGTTGATGGCCGAAGCCGAAACCAACGTGGCCATCCGCGTGAATGAAAGCGAAAGCCGGGAAGCGTTTGAACTGGCCGGGCGCGGAGAACTTCAGTTAGGTGTTCTCATTGAAACCATGCGCCGGGAAGGATTTGAATTGTCCGTCTCGCGTCCACGCGTTCTTTTCCGCAAAGATGAAAACGGCCAAGTGACCGAACCTTATGAAGAAGTCATCATTGATGTGGATCAGGAATATGCCAGTTCGGTGATTGATAAAATGAACCAGCGTAAAGCAGAAATGCAGGATATGCGTGAATCTGGCGCGGGCAAATCACGCATTGTGTTTATCGCGCCGTCACGGGGTCTGATTGGGTATCAATCCCAGTTTTTGACCGATACACGCGGCACCGGCATTATGAACCGTCTGTTTCATTCTTATGGCCCTTATAAAGGAGACGTGGCCACACGCCGCAATGGCGCGCTGATTTCCACCGACAAGGGCGAAGCTGTGGCCTATGCCATCTTCAACCTTCAGGATCGGGGCACGATGTTTATCGGCCATCAGGACAAGGTATATCAAGGGATGGTCGTAGGGGAACATTCCCGTGAAAATGATTTGGATATCAATGTGCTGAAGGGCAAAAAACTGACCAACGTCCGGGCTTCTGGTGCGGATGAAGCGGTCATTCTGGTGCCTCCGCGCAAGATGTCGCTCGAAGAAATGATGGCTTATATCAATGATGATGAATTGGTTGAGGTCACGCCCAAATCGCTTCGTCTGCGCAAGCGGTTTTTATCCCCGAATGAGCGCGAGATCGCCAAAAAGCAAGCTAAGAAATCCGCCGCCGAGGGATAATATTTTTAGGTTCCGGTTTTTTTGATGTCCGGATGTGCCGCGTTGTCCATATCTTTCAGGATTTGCGGCGTGTCTTCGGCGATCATCATGACGATGGGCGAATGCCGGTCGGGCA
>CAZZGO010000104.1:0-4956 GCA_964654245.1 uncultured Pseudobdellovibrionaceae bacterium
GCCATGGAAACATTTACGGGATCCAGCGCATCGCCTGAATCTCGTGAAATGAATCAAAGTATTGTCGATGATATGGCCAAACGCATGACGGCCAAAATTGCAGTGGGCAGGGGGCTAACGGCCATTCAGGTGTCTAATCTGATGGATCAAGGGTTGTTTACAGGCGGTGAAGCCTTGACGCATAAATTAATTGACCGACTTGATTATGCTGATGTGATGGTATCCGAATGGCGGCAGAAGATTTCAGGCGACGCAGAAGACGAATCCATAGAATTGATCTCCATGCTGGATTACGCCCATAGCCTGAGCCCTGTGCACGGCAAAAAAACGGCGGCACTGGTTCAAGCATCCGGTATGATTGTACCTTATGATACCGGAGAGAATGTGGCCGCCGCTGATCGTATTTCAGATGCCATCATGCAAGCGGTAGAAGATGAGGGTGTGTCCGTGATTGTCCTGCGTGTTGACTCCCCCGGCGGGTCACCCACCGCGTCAGAAACCATCCGCAGGGCGGTGGTGCGGGCGCGCGAGAAAAATGTCCGGGTCATCGTGTCCATGGGGCCTGTGGCGGCATCCGGCGGGTATTGGATTTCGGCCAACGCTGATAAAATATTTGCGCTTCCGTCCACACTCACGGGGTCGATTGGCGTGGTGATGGGCAAACCGGATTTATCGGGATTTTGGGAAAAAGCAGGTGTCAACTGGGAGTCCACGAATGTCGGCAAAAATGCAGGCCTTTGGTCTTTCAACAAAGGATTCAGTATTGATGAAGTCAAACAGATTGAAACTCATTTGGATGATACCTATGACGCCTTTCTATCACGCGTGGCCGAAGGCCGGAATATGAAGAAAGAAGACGTTCGCGCACTGGCCAAGGGACGCGTTTGGACGGGCGCGCAGGCCAAAAAAATCGGGTTGGTAGATGAACTGGGCGGGCTGGATATGGCCTTGGACGAAGCCGCAAAAGGCTTGGGGTTAAAAGACCGTCATGATTTATCACTGGTTGTTCTTCCGGCTCCGGAAACGCCGTTTGAACAATTTCTGGCGGCAATGGGCGGACAAGTAAGGGCGAGTGCATGGCTGGGGTCGATCGTTCACGCCCTGCAACCGATCGCGCCTTTTTTATCTTCGGTCTTGCCAGTTTTAAAAGGGCAGGATATAGGCGTTTATGCCCCCATATATACAGATCGTTAGGAAGACACTCGGCTAGCGGGGGCGACTTTCAACAGTGATTGCACGCGTCCCGCAAATTCCGCGTAATTTAAAATGATATGATCTGGGCTGACGCCTTTTTTCAAAATCGTGATCGCGGCGGGGACGCCATAAGAAAAAGGAATAACCTCGCACGGCAAAATCAGATTGGCATTCAAGGCCGCGACAATATCTTTATGGCGATCACCGATATGCCAGACCACATCGGTTTCATCCAGCGGGTCTTTAATTTGTTTTAAAGCGCGAATTAAGGGGTCAGGGTGGGGTTTGGATTTATGAATATCTTCCCGGAAAATCTGCGCCTTGAAATAATTTTTCAAGCCGAATGTTTCCAGAATTTCATGCCCATATCCCTTTCCTAAACCATTACTGACGATACCTATGGGGATTCCATGTTCTTTAAGCACATTCAAAAATGTAAAAACGCCGGGGCAGGGCTGGACGATTTCATTGACTTTCTTACGTCGCAAGCCATGGAGCACACGGTGCGCCATGGCACCACTGGCATTCGTGGGTTGATCGCTGGTGTTCAAAAGAGCTTGTTGACGTGTGAAAGCACTCGATAACTTGAACATGCAATCATCGATAAATTCCAATGTGGATAGTAATTTCGGGTTGATATGACGTACCGTTGTTCCATCCATGTCCAATAAAACGATGGTGGGGGCGGGCAGGTTCATCATCGGCTGGCCAGAATTTTTTGAACGATGTGGTGTGCGGTTAATCCGGCCTCATCGTATTGTGTATCCGGGGTGTGATGATCTTGAAACACATCCGGCAGATGAAGCGTTCTGACCTTAATCTTGCCGTGATCCAGTGCCCCTGATGCACTTAAGTATTCGAGTACATATGACCCAAACCCGCCGGTAGATCCTTCTTCGATCGTCACCAAAAGGCGGTGATGTGCCACCAGTTGATCGATCAAGTCTGTATCCAAAGGTTTGGCAAAACGCGCATCCGCAACAGTAGCTGAGATATTTTTTGTCTCAAGTGCCTGCGCCGCCTTCAGACATTCCCCTAAACGCGCCCCATAAGATAAAATGGCCACATCCGTGCCTTGGCGGACGATTCTGCCCCTGCCAATATCCAGCAAGCTCCCGCGCGCGGGCAGGTCAAGGCCGACACCTTCGCCTCTGGGGTAACGAAATGCAATGGGGCCCTCATTATAATCCGCCGCCGTGCGCACCATGGACATCAATTCATGTTCATCGCTGGCGGCCATTAACACCATATTTGGCAAGCACCCTAAATACGCTGTGTCGAAAGATCCGGCATGTGTGCACCCATCTGCCCCCACCAGTCCTGCCCGATCCAGGGCAAAACGAACCGGAAGATTTTGGATCGCCACATCATGTACAACCTGATCATACCCTCGTTGCAGAAAGGTTGAATAAATGGCGGCAAACGGTTTCATACCTTCCGCCGCCAGCCCTGCGGCAAAGGTCACGGCATGTTGCTCGGCGATCCCGACATCAAACATTCGCTCTGGGAATGTATCAGCAAAAATATCCAAGCCTGTCCCATCCGGCATGGCTGCCGTGATGGCGACGATACGGTCATCACGCCGCGCTTCTTCGGTGAGGGATTTGGCAAAAACCTTGGTATAGGTTGGAATCAAGGATTTAGGTTTATGCTGGGTACCGCTCACAATATCGAATTTGGTTACCCCATGCATTTTGTCTGGGGCGTTCTCGGCAGGCGCGTATCCTTTGCCTTTTTGTGTGATCGCATGAATCAGGACAGGGCCCTCAGGGTGATTATCCCGCACATTGCGAAGTACGGGCAGGATTTGCGCCAAATCATGTCCATCTACGGGGCCGATATAATAAAACCCCATTTCTTCGAACATGGTGCCGCCGCCCAGTGCCGACCGCGCTGTTTCTTCAGCGCGTCGCGCCGCGTGTTTTAACGGAGCGGGCAGAATATCCACCATTTTCTTGGCCGCATCCCGTGCGGATAAATAAGGTTTAGAACTGACAAGACCCGTCAAATATTTACTCATGGCACCGACGGGCGGCGCAATCGACATGTTATTATCATTCAAGATAACGATCAGGCGCGATTTTAATTCTCCGGCATTGTTCATGGCTTCATACGCCATGCCCGCACTCATGGCACCATCACCGATGACACAGATAACATGACGGTCTTCTTGTTTTAAATCACGTGCCACTGCCATGCCCAGACCCGCAGAGATCGAGGTCGAAGAATGCGCGGCGCCAAAGGGGTCATACACGCTTTCGCTTCGCTTGGTGAATCCGGACAAGCCGTCGCCCTGACGGATGGTATGAATGCGGTCTCGTCGTTCCGTTAGAATTTTATGCGGGTAACATTGATGCCCGACATCCCATATCAATTTATCATCGGGTGTATTAAATACGGCATGAATGGCGACCGTTAATTCCACGACGCCCAAACCCGCGCCTAAATGTCCCCCCGTTTGTGAGACGGCAGAAATCGTTTCCCGCCGCAGATCATCTGCCAGCTGGTGTAATTCATCATCCGACAGACAGCGCATGTCCATAGGCTCACGAATACGATCCAAGACCGACTCGTGGGGCGCGTGGCCAGTATTATTTTTATGAACGGTCTTCATGCTCATGCGTATCAAGGTAAAATATATGCCGAATTTATGCCCGGCGTTTCAGCACATAATGTGCGAGTTCTTTTAGTGTATCCGCCCGGTTTTCAAACACATGTAGATGGCGAATGGCCTGATGCACCAACATTTCTGCGCGCATTTTGGCTTGATCTTTCCCCATTGTGGATACGAAGGTCGATTTTCCTGCCTTATCATCTTGATTGGCAGGCTTGCCGGTTTCGGTTGAGGTTGAGTCAACATCGAGAATGTCATCGGTTACCTGAAACGCTAACCCCAGATCATACGCGTAATTACACAAGGCTTTTTTATGCGCGTCATCGGCTTTGCCCAAGATGGCACCCGCTTCACAGGCAAACGCCATGAGGTGTCCTGTTTTCATGCGTTGAAGACGGCTGATCGTGCCCAGATCAAATTCCTGTTCTTCGCCGATCAAATCGAGCATCTGCCCGCCGACCATTCCACTGGGGCCCGCCGCGATGGCCAGCTTGCGTACCAGTTCAACCCGCACATGAGGGTCAGAGTGTGTCTCGCGGTCAGATAACACCTCAAAAGCCAACGTTAATAAAGCATCTCCTGAGAGGATAGCGGTGGCTTCGTCATATTTCCGGTGAACCGTCGGTACGCCCCGGCGAAGATCAGAATTATCCATGGCGGGAAGATCATCATGAATCAAGGAATAACAATGCAGAAATTCAACAGCCGCCGCTACGCGCCGCGCGCGGGCGGGGTCAACGTTAAATAATTTTGAAGATTGAAGCACCATGAAAGGACGCAATCTTTTCCCGCCGTTGAGCACGCCATATCGCATAGCTTCGAATAAGTGCGCTTCGGCCAGATCCGTTTCAGGAAGCAAACGCGTGATCGTCTTGTTGACGGATTCAACGCATTCATCCAATTCGTCCTGAAGGCGGGGGGTTGCATCGCGAGGTGAAGGAGCCATGGTTCGTTTTTTACATCCTTTAAATTTATTCTATCTAAAAAAATTATTCGGTTTGGAAGGCTTCTGTTTTTACCGAACCGTCGGGCTGAACCGAGATTTTTTCAATCCGGGATTGGGCGTCGCGCAATTTGGTTTCACAGATTTTTTTTAATTCCATTCCCCGTGTGTATGCCGTGATTGATTCCTCTAGCGTTGTTTTGCC
>CAZZGO010000105.1:0-4912 GCA_964654245.1 uncultured Pseudobdellovibrionaceae bacterium
CGTCCTGCTGAATCCCCGGTATCCTTTAAAATCATCGTGACAGATCCGGATACACAAACCCGGACATACGAGAACACCATGTTTGTGTCGGAAAAGCCCCATGGATAAACATATGACAGATTATAAATCACAACCTGAAAAAAAAGACGGACGGCGGGTACTCATATACTTGCTTGCATTTTTTGCCGTTTTTGCCAGCGTGGATGCCTTTTTTGTCTATAAAGCCTTGTCCACAAATACAGGTGTTGTTTCAGAAAATGCCTATGAACAGGGCCTCCGATTTAACGATGTGATTGACGAAGCAGAAAAACGATTAAAAAATGTCCCATGATTTAGGATACCAGTATCTGGCGTTTCAAAATCCCCAAGGGTCTTTTGGGATATATCTCATGATCCGAGGTATTCATTGCGGGGGGTGTATTCATAAAATAGAGCACGCGCTCGCACAGGAACCCGGCATACATACAGCGCGCCTGAATTTTTCAACAGGCCGGTTGTTCATTGAATGGACAGGCGCCGCCGATCAGGCCGAAGGATATGTCCGATTAATCGAGCATATGGGGTATCAGGTTCGACCTTTTCATCAGGAAACAGAAAAAAATTTTTCCGAAGACGAACATAAATTTCTTTTGATATGTCTGGGTGTGGCGGGCTTTGCCATGGGTAACATTATGCTGTTGTCTGTAGGTTTGTGGACAACCAGCACGGAAACGATGGGGCCTGCAACACGCGATTTATTTCATTGGATATCGGCACTGATCGCGGTACCAGCTGTCATATTTTCGGGACGTCCTTTTTTTAGATCTGCTTATCATGCCCTTAAAAACGGGCGTACGAATATGGATGTGCCTATTTCCGTGGGTTTAACGCTCGCGACATCGATGAGTTTGTTTGAAACCATTCATCACGGCAAGCATGCCTATTTTGATTCCGCTATTATGCTTATGTTTTTTTTATTGATTGGCCGTTATCTGGATTTCAGAGCCCGGCGCCATGCCCGTACCGCCGCGCATGATTTGATGAATAAACTGAGCGGTTTTGCGACAATTATTGAAGGTGATCAGGTTAAATCCATCCCCGTGAAAGATGTCAAAGAAGGCATGCTGGTTTTAATCTCTGCTGGCCAGAATATTCCGGTTGATGGGCAGGTTGTCACAGGTGAAACGCACGTCGATACGTCTCTTGTGACAGGTGAAACACTTCCGCGGCTTGTGATTCCGGGGCAGGATGTATATGCCGGAACAGTCAATCAATCTGCACCCATCACGATCAAGGCGATGAAAGTAGCCGAACAATCTTTGCTGGCGGATATTATCCGGCTCATAGAAAAGGCAGAGCAGGGGCAAGCCCGGTATGTCCGGCTCGCGGATCGGGCGGCACGTCTTTATACGCCTGTCGTTCATGTTTTGGCGTTGTTGTCCTTTTTGATGTGGTGGGGTGTGTGGGAGGCGCCATGGCAGGAATCCCTGATGATCGCGGTGACAGTCTTGATTATTACCTGCCCGTGTGCACTCGCGCTCGCGGTTCCTGTGGTCCAAGTGCTGGCTTCGGGTCAATTCATGAAACAAGGTATTTTGCTTAAATCAGGTGACGCGCTAGAGAGGTTATCGGCAATTGACACTGTGTTTTTTGACAAGACAGGCACATTGACCTATGGCAAACCGGCTCTGGTAGGTCAATATGATCCTGCTGTCCTTCAAATGGCGGCCTCTCTGGGGGTTTATAGCCAACATCCCTTATCCCGTGCCTTGGTACAGTCATATCAGGGGCATCTGCTCCCGCTTTCTGAGGTGACAGAACATCCGGGCCAAGGCATATCCGCCAGATATAAAGGCCATCATCTGAAATTAGGAAGCGCAAATTGGTGCGGCCAGCACAACACATCCAGCACCTTGATGCAGATTTTCTTGATGAGAGATGCAGATATCCATGGGGTGTTTACTTTCGAAGATATCTTACGCCCGGATGTCGGGCAGACGATTCAACATTTTCACCAACAGGGTATTGGTACCTATCTGCTGTCGGGTGATCGGCAGGTGATTGCGAAACAGATGGGGGAAAATGTTGGCATAGATCACATTCAAGGTGATCTGACGCCTGTTCAAAAACACCATGTTCTGACGGAGAAAAAAGCCAAAGGGCACCATATTTTAATGGTGGGTGATGGATTAAACGACGCGCCTGTTCTGGCCGAGGCCGATGTATCAATGGCACCCGGCACCGCCATTGATATGGCACAAAATTCGGCGGATCTAATTTTCATGGGTGATTCTTTGTCTTCCGTCAGTACAGCCCATCGTATCGCCCAAAAAGCCCAAAAATTAGTCAGGGAGAATTTTGCCCTGACGATCCTCTATAACGTCATTGCCATTCCCCTGGCTTTTGCGGGATGGGTAACCCCTTTTGTGGCGGCACTGGCGATGTCAGGATCATCTTTGGTTGTGATTGCTAATTCCTACCGTCTCAAGGAGAAATCCCTATGAATATCTTGGTTTTTTTGATTCCGGCCGCTCTTTGCCTGGGGCTGATTGGGCTGGCAGGATTTATCTGGTCCTTGAAATCCAAGCAGTACGAGGATCTCGAGGGATCAGCGTTCAGAATTTTATGGGAGGATGATAAAAAATCATCCTGATTTGATTTTTATCAATTTTAGGGCAAGGCATTTAAATTATTCTACTCCATACGTTTTGATTCAAAAAAGGATAATATTATGACACGGCAAACACTTAAATTTGTACTGATGGCTTCGGTAGCTTTTATGGCACTTCCCCTGATGGCTCAGGCTCAAGAAGAGATTTCGTTCCAAACACGCGAGGGAACAGATTTTCTGGCTAAAGAAAGATTCCAGATTCGTCTGCGGGGTATTGGCGTGATGGCAGATGGCGAAGGCTCTGTAACGCAGAATGGTTTAAAAACCGATGTTGGAAATTATGTGACCCCCGAAGTTGATCTGACTTACTTTTTCACGGATCATATTGCTGCGGAATTAATTGCCGCAACGTCAGAACACGAAGTAGAAGCCGGTACGTTTGATTTGGGTGATGCGTGGATTCTGCCGCCGACGCTGACACTGCAATATCATTTTACGCCAGATCAGAAATTCAGTCCTTATATTGGTGCGGGTTTGAATTACTCGATGTTTTACAGCGAAACAGATGGGGCTGGGTTCAATAATCTGGATGTGGATGGCGGCGTTGGATATGCGCTTCAGGCTGGATTTGATTATTGGCTCAATGATCACTGGGGTGTCAATTTTGATGCCAAATACGTCAACCTTGATGTGGATGTCGATGTGGATCTGGGTGCAACACATTTGGATGCGGATGATGTTGGCCTTGACCCCATTATCATTGGAGCCGGTGTATCTTACCGTTTCTAAACATCAAAAAAAGCATGTGTGAAGAAAAACCTGCCCTTAGTGGCAGGTTTTTTTATATGGCGCGAGCATGCCGGGGCTGGGACGGCTGTGTGTGCAAATAATGGTCAAATACAGAGGCAATCAGGCGCGTTATCGGCTTTGCTCCGTCTGACAGCGATATCTCCATATCCTTGGAAATCGTGACAAACCCCCCGACCTCATAAGCTTTTAATTTCTGAAGATATGTTTCAAAATAATCGGGATCTAAGGCATATTTTTCAATCATATGCTGTAGATTAACGGAAAAATCGCACATGATACGCTCAATGATATCGGCGTGAAGTCGATCTGTTTCGTTCATCTGGCATTGTTTATGAAGAGGCAGATGGCCGTTCATGACCGCGTCCCGGTAGCTGGGCTGGTCTATTTTGTTCTGAACATATCCTTGGGGTAAATGACTGATCGATGAGGCACCAAGCCCGATCATCGCGTCTGTTTTGTGGTGGGTATAGCCTTGGAAATTTCGAAAAACTTGTTTCTTCTTGATTGCTTGTGCTAGCGGGTCATCCGGCTTGGCAAAATGATCTATGCCGATGGCGGCATACCCAGCTTTGATCAATCTTTCAGACCCTGTTTCAAAAAGATCATACCGAAGATCTTTCTGCGGGAGTGTTTGTTCATCAATTAAACGCATATGTTTTTTCATCCACGGAACATGCGCATAACCAAACAAAGACACACGGTCTGGATTCAAAAAAATAACGTGATCGATTGTCCGGTTCATTGAATCGAGTGTCTGAAACGGGAGCCCGTATAAAAGATCAAAATTAATGTTTTGAATGTCATATTGACGCAATAATTGAACTGCATGATAGGTTAGATGAAAAGGTTGAGGTCTGTTGATGTGTTTTAAGACTTTTTCATCAAAATCCTGAACGCCCAGACTGACCCGGTTAATTCCCTGACGGGCATAAGTGGCGATACGGGCTTCGGTGATACCTCTGGGGTCGAGTTCAATGGAGATTTCAGCCGTATCCCGTATATTCATTTTTTGCCTGATGCGATCCATGATCTGGTCAAAATCACGCGCACTCACCATCCCCGGGGATCCACCGCCAAAATGAATAACATCAATATACGATGATACCGGCAGGCGATTAGCTACCAATTCAATCTCGTGCAACAGAACCTGCACATATTCTTCGACAGGGTCATATTGCCGCGTGATCTTGGTATGACAGCCACAATACCAGCAGAGCTTTGGGCAATAGGGAACATGAAGATAAAGCGAAAGAGACGCGGAAGCCGGGAGCGCCGTCAGCCAGCCCAGATAACAGGACGCGTCATGAACGGGTTCAAAATGGGGGGCGGTGGGATAGCTGGTATATCGGGGAACAGGCTGATCCAGCGTTAAAATCTTATCTTTCAGGGCACAGGACATGCTCTTTTTATAGTGCACGCATGGCACGAAAACCTTGATTTAGGTCAAACTTGTTTGGTGATGTTAGTAATAAAAAACCTGCCTATCAGGGCTGGTTGTAGAATAAATGGTGG
>CAZZGO010000106.1:0-4887 GCA_964654245.1 uncultured Pseudobdellovibrionaceae bacterium
TGTGGCTTTAATATTTTCATGGCTGATTTTTCGGCTTCGGTGACCATTTCCGATAGGTCTGGCCGATCTGGCCTATAGAACATATTATGTTTTTGTTCAAACCGCATAATCGCGGTGTTTAAATTGGCCATGCGCTCTGTGGCGCGTTCTCCCTTGCGATATTCGTTGGAATATTTTTCGACCAGGTTATATTCCTGCTTTTTGTTGGCCAGTCCGACTTCGAAAGACAATTGAATACCTTCTAAAAATGCCGCGCAGACAGTGAGAATCGTGGCTGGATTCATGGGTTTGTCTGGGTCTTTTTTGAAAGGCGTGGCCGTGAAATTAAATGTTGATTTGCGTGAAGCCCCGCGCATGATAATCCCGCACCGGGATTCAAAATCCGTAACCTTCACAATCAAGGCCACGTTCATATCATGATCAATCTTGACGGTTTTTCCGGCGCGTTGAAACGCTTTTTCTGCGACAACGATTGATTGTTCGTATTCTTCTTTATTAACGCTATCGCATTGTTCAATCACATCCAGAAAAACATGATGTACACCATCTGAAAAAATCGGTTTACCTTTATAATAAAGGGCACCCCATATATTCGGGTTCCAGTCTTTCTCATATCCCTTGGTGACATCACGCCATATATTTTCCCATCTAAAATCAGATACACGTGCCATGATGGGTCCGCGCTCTGAAAATTCTTTATAGATGGCGGCCGCAAACCGGACGCAAGAATGCATATTTTGGGTACGTATCACATAGGTTTCGGTCTCATGTCTAGAGGGTGTTGCTAGATCAAGCTGAATACGATTGCTCATCGCGATGACGGGTGGTTCATCTTCCAGGCGTTTGGCGACATCGATAATGGTGAATTTTTCCCGCAACAGCGAGATACGGAATTCAAAAGACATGAATTATCGTAACACAGCAGGCCGCATAAATTAAGCGGCCAGACGCGGCGCGTGGCGACGATTTCTCTCAAAACTTGCCAGCTTGTGATAATAAAGAGCCGAAGCATGATCCATGGCGGGTTGTGGTTCGGGGCGAGGTGCATTTAAAACGGAGCCGCCAAAAACAGGTGCCAGTGAGTGCCGAGCCCCTAATTCGAATGACCCGGGTTTTTTTGCGGCGGCCTGATGACGGTCTGTATAGATTTCAGAGGCGATTTCGGCAGATTGCCAGATATCCCCCACGGGTGCCCCAAAAGCTGGCCCCAGCATGCTGGCCGCCAAAAGCCCAAAAATGCTGTCATTGGCTGTATTCTGTGGTTTTTGTTGCGCTGTATATGTCATATGTGAACCCCCTGCCGCCCCTTGTAATAGGTCCAGATTATCAAGGCTGTCTTAAGGGACATCTAATTTCCCTTAAAATTCAATATGATAAAAGTTTAGGTAATTTTATTATCTTAATGGAGCGTGCTGAATCAGATAGACAGACTTCTGGCCAAGGCGTTATGTAACAAGATCATGACCTATCTTAAGACACAGGCGCAGAACATACTGCTTGGCCTAATATGCTGGGTTTTCCTGGTAGGGGCGGCGTATGCGGATATGCCGCGAAAGGTCAATGATACCTTAAGCGTACGGGATGCCGAATTATATGCGCAGATTTTTGATCTTCAGTCGGCGTCAGAATTTTCCAAGGCCAATGACAAAATCAAGAAACTGCAAAATGCCCTGTTGATGGGTCATGTTCTAGCGCAACGATATCTGCATGCACAATCGCGCAAAGCCACATATCAGGAATTGAAAGACTGGCTGTTGATGTATGCCGATCATCCTCAGGCGGATAGAATTTATAAACTGGCTATTTCACGCGGAGAAGAAAAAGAATTAAGAAAGCCAGAAGCTTTAAAGCCGCTCTCTCCGCTTTCTGATGCCATATATGAAAGCGGGAAAAAATATCAAACCAAGAAAAAAAGAACGCCTGCTGAAGCGGATAAAGTTAAAAATCTTGAATACCGGGTTCGAAATCTGGTTCGGGAATATTCAACCGAAAATGCTCGTACGTTGTTAAAAAAAGATCCGGCTGTTTTGCTTCTTGATATGGTTGAAATAGATCACTTAAAGTCTCTGATCGCGGCGGGATATCTGTATTCAGGAAACCCTAAATCTGCGGCGGAATATGCGTCTGCGCCGTTGATGAGATCCGGCAAATATGTGCCCATGGCCGGATGGGTAAGCGGGATCGCCAACTGGCAACTCAAAAAATATCAGGAATCAGCCAAAGCTTTTGAAATAGCCGCGACATCTCCTTATGCCTCGGCTTGGACCCTTTCGGGGGCTTCTTTTTGGGCATCCCGGGCACATTTGCGCACAGGCAAGGTAAAACAAGTATCCAGATGGTTAAAAATCGCCGCTGAACATCCTTATACATTCTATGGACAGATTGCTATTCGTGCGCTGGGTCAAAATCCCGTGTTTCATTGGGAAATACCCGCCTTGACGCCGGCGATGGAACGAAAAATCATGAAACGTGATGCAGGCATTCGCGCGCGTGCACTCATTAAATCAAAACAGGGATCCATGGCAGAAATGGAATTATCCCGTCTGGCGCAAACAAAAGATAAAGGTCTGCAATCTGCCTTGCTGAGTTACGCGCAAGCCAATAATCTCCCAGGGCTCAGTTACCGGTTGGGTTTTGCGCTTTCTAAAAAAAGCGGCAAAAAACTAGATGCGGCCTTATATCCAATGATGCCGTGGTTAAACGAGGCACAATATGATCTTGATCAGGCACTCGTTCATGCCTTTGCCCGTCAGGAATCACAATTTAATACCTTGGCCGAAAACCCCAGTGGTGCCACAGGTTTGATGCAAATTCTTCCCTCAACGGCCGCAGCGATGGCGAAAAAAAAATCATTATCGGCGGATCTTCCGCTCATACACCCGGTATATAATCTCACGCTGGGTCAGGCGTATCTTCAACATTTAATGAAAGATCCATCAGTGAATAGGGATCTGATGTCTTTGGCGATTGCCTATAATGCGGGGCCCGGCAAACTGGCGAAATGGAAAGCCGAACGCCCCCAGATGAAAGACGATGTTCTTTTATTTATTGAGACTATCCCGTATGGAGAAACGCGGGCTTTCGTGGAACGTGTTCTGGTGAATTTCTGGATATATCGCATGCGCCTTGGATACCCTACGCCTACGCTGGATGCCGTCGCAGAAGGCAGGTGGGCAGAGTATGACCCCATTCAAGATCCTGCCCAGATGCTTTTTTCATCCCCCTAGGATGAGAATATTTAAGATTTTAGAAAATCAACTATCTCTGGCATAAGTGTCCGGTCACCCACGGCAAGACATTCCCCGAGCGATTCCGATGTTAAATCCTTCCCCTGCCAATCACACATCCGCCCTCCGGCGCCGTGGATAATGGGTATAAGCGCACAAAAATCATAGGGTTTCATGCCGCTTTCAATCACGATATCCATGCCGCCATTGGCCATGAGCCCATAGGAATAACAATCTCCCCCCCAGACCATCATCCGGGTTCTTTTATACAAATTTTCCCAGAGATGGGGAATCTGGAGAGGGGATGTACTGCTACAACGTGCCGATACCATGTCATGGCAGGTTGCCGTCCTAACAGGCTGATTTTGAAATAAGGTAGGCTTGCCATGTGCGCCGATCCATCGTTCTTTTAAAATAGGCTGATCTATCACCCCTAAAACAGGCTGGTTATCATGACAGAGCGCAATGAGTGTGCCAAAGGTGGGTCTGCCTACAACAAAAGATTTTGTGCCATCAATCGGGTCTAATACCCATGTTCTTTGGTTTCGGCTGGGCTTGGGGCCGAATTCTTCCCCCATGATCCCATCTTCTGGGAAATGTGTTTCGATTGCGTGTCTGAGGATGCGTTCCGTTGCCTGATCGGCCTGAGTTACGGGGGAAAGATCTGATTTTTGTTCTAATAAAAAATGGCCACGGAAATAGGGTCGAATGGTTTCTCTGGCTAGGTCTGCCAGATGGTGGGCAAACTCGATGTCGGGTGCGAGATCTGGTGCGGACATCTGCTAGGTTTTTGATCGGCGAGAAAAATAACGGGCACAGGCGCCTTTGAGTTCGGAAGTAAAAATTTCTCCATGTGCCCCCCCATCGCCTTTCATTTTTTTGACGATGATGGCGTGTAATGTTTTGTGGTGGGCACCCACAATTTGAATGGCATCTGAATCAATTTCGGTAATGGATTCAAGAAAACTCAGCATAATATTGGCCAGATTACCAATGAGAGGATAACCAAAAATAGCCGCATTGGCCTTGAGTTCCATGACGGGTGTCGTCAAGGCATTCTTACGAACTTTCATATCAATACTGGTGTCCCCAGCCTGTGATATGGCTTTTTCCAATTTGGTTAGAAAATCAAGACCCATCGGGGTGAAATCAACATCGTTTTCATCCAAGGCTTTTTGGCTTTGGGCGATCACACGCTCATCAATAGGACCCGCGCCCACTTTCTGCTGGAGCATGAAATTGGCCTTATAGACATTCATTTTCTTATCTTTGTTTGTCATGATATTTTCTTTGATACAGATTATTTAAAGGCGATGTCGGCAGAATTTTTACCGTCTTGTTCACGTTTCAGCGGGCCTTTAAAGGCCGGGTCTATCCGGCGGCGGCGATCAGGCCCAAAGAAATCATTTGTTTCAATAAAATCGCGGGGTTTGTTGATGACATGTGTAATGCGTTTGGCAATATCATTGGCCGTAAAAGGTTTGACCAGAAATTCGGTAACACCTGAATCTCTGGCTTCGGCAACACGTTGCCAGGCACTATAGCCTGTAATCAGGACAATCGGCACCATCCGATTGGGGGACATGACGCTGGAGCGAATCATTTTGGTCAATTCAATGCCGTTGGTTTCTTCCATCTGCCAATCAGAAATGATGATGTC
>CAZZGO010000107.1:0-4855 GCA_964654245.1 uncultured Pseudobdellovibrionaceae bacterium
TTTTTGGCTGTGGCGTCCTGCCTTGCTCTCTCTGGCAATCTGGCGTTCGCACAAACCCAAGTAACGCCACCGGAAAATATTCCGTTTCAAATGTTTCAATCCCCCGATAAACCGGAATATGCCGCGGCATTAAAACTCATGGCGCATTTGTATCAAGATCAGGACAAAACACCCGGCTATTGGGATCCGGTGAATAAAAAATGGCTAGCCTACCCCATGATCGCCATTTATACCGTTGATTTAAACAAAGATAAAATCCCCGAAGTGATTGCTTATCCGATTGAGATGGAACCTGAAGAAACAGGCATATTGTGTCCCGACAAAGTGGGTTGCCCGTATGTTGTGTTTGAAATGAACGGCAATAAAATTCGGCAGATTGGTTTGTTTGCCTCATATGGATTTACACCGGACAATAGCTCGCATAATGGCTATACGCGCCTCAGAGCCTATACAAAAACAACCCGGCAAGATCCAAATTATTACGAACTTTTTGAGTATGATGCCAAAAAACGCACCTATGAGATGCTGAAACGATAAATATTACGAATGCTGACACGCGGGGGATATATCTGGTTTTTATTACTCCTGACATTTTTTGTCAGCGTGCCAGAATATGCGCGCGCCCAGCAAGCCTGCTCCATCAGCCAGCCCTCACTAACGGGTAAGAATGGCGAAAGATCAACCATCAGCAGTCCCTTTGGCATGAGGATGCACCCAGTACACCGGGTCATGAGATTTCATGCCGGCGTGGACGTCAATACGCCAGGGGCGTCTGATTGCAACCAACCCGTCAAGGTACAAGAAGGGTGTACGCGAAAATTTTATGGCCCGCGCGGTGGATACGGCAACCTTTTGATCGTCAGTTGTGGCAATGGGGTTGAACTTTATTACGCCCACCTCAACAGCTATAACGACGCGACGAAGACCGCGTATGTCGGCAATACGGGGATCGGAACAGGTTGTCACCTTCATTATGAAACACGAATTGACGGCAAGATTGTGGATCCGGAATGTGTGTGGGGAAGCGGTACCGCCCGCGGCCGATCCTGCCCTTCGATTGGCAAGCCGGATATGTGTAACGCCGCACATCGCGAAGCCTTGAAAAACCACACAACCAGCCGGGCAGGAAAAGGCTCACCCAGTAATTCAAACACCGGGACAAATAGCACAACCCAGACGACCCAGAATCCCAATGGTTCAACCACCATGGTCACACGTTTGCCTACGTTGCCAAATGGAACTCGAACCCTGATTACACAAACAAATAACCCAGACGGCTCCACCACGACCTCCACCACAGTGACTTATCCGGATGGTTCAACCCAGACAACAACCATTACCGTGGGTGGCGGGGTGGAAGATGAAGATGGGAAAGATGACACAGGTGATGGTGACGAAGAAGATGAAACAACAACTGTGACAACAACACCCCCAACTGGCACCCCAGAGCCGCCAGAGCCACCAGAACCGCCCACACCGCCAACCCCGAGCGAAACACCTGTCGGCTCCGATCTTGTGCCGAAAAAACCGGACAGCGATGACACAAAACTTTCAGGCTGTGCCGTGGATACTTGGACAAGCATGGTTAATCAGGCCGTTTTAGAGGCGCGCCGGGAAGTTGTTATGAATCAGACCTACATCGTGAAGCCTGATAGCGTTCTAGCCTATGCCTGCTTTAAACATTGGAACAAAAGCATTCAAGAGAATGCCGGGCCTATTTTTAGTGAAACCACCCGTTTTTCACCGCAAGTGGATATCAGCAGTACATCTCCGCGCAAACCAAAACAAAAACAGGTCAACGGCTTTGCGGGTCTTGGTGCCACCTCTTTGGATAACGCCTTAAGCTCTACTGTTTATTCGGCGGCAGATACGTATTTGAATACCAACTTCAACCACAAGATGTTGGGGGGCACAACAGAGATTGAAAGTGATGCCTTTCAGTGCAATGTTATGCAGAATGTCTGGAAAGCCGCCAAATGCCGTAACTTCGCCACCACAAAAGTCTTTTACACATTTGATGAATTAATTAACGAAGACCCTCGGCAATTCCCTGCGAACATGAAATGTGATGATACGGGCATCAAACAGGAATTGATTGATTGGGCGAAGAATAAAGATAAAAAGGTCAAATATGACCCGCTCAAGACGCATCTTAAATATCTCTCAGATCCGTCATCCTGTGAGTTAAGCATTCCGACAGGTATAAAAGTCCATAAGCGTGTCGAAGGCGAATTAAAAACAGATACGGTGGATGTTGTCTGTTCGAATGTGGGATGCACATCTAAAAGCGGAAAATGTCAAAAATGGTAGAAATGTCAACATGTTTGCCTTTAGGGGCAAAATTGGGATAAAATGAAAGGGCTATGGGGATGAACCGAACATTGTTACAAATACTGGGGCTTGCATTGTTCCTGACGTTCAGTGGGATGAATTCTGCTCAGGCAAACGAAGGCCTTATTGTAGGCCCTGGCGTTGGTGCAAGTGCCGCCGCTGCAGGTGGGGGAGGCAAAATTGCCGACCAGCCCTGTGACCCTCGATATTGGGACTCGCTCAAAGCCAAAGCCTGGCTTGAAGCCGAACGAGAAATCATTCAGAACCAGAATCTCATTTTCAAACCAGATAGCGTGCTTGAATATGTCTGCTTTGATAAATTTGTTGATCACACCGCCGCAAAGGGGGGAGATATCTTTGTACATACCAAATATTTTGGCCGGGAAATTATTACACGCGGCTCCAACGAATCCATGGAAACAGGGCTTAAAAATGTGGTTTATGACGCCTTGAAAGCCTATGACGATGGTAGCTTCAAAGATAATAAATTCTTTGCCGACCGCTATGAGCACTTTAGAAATAAATCTGGAGATGATAATTATCCACATGCAAAAGCCCCCACATCTGGCGGAAGTTATAGCTGTAATGTGATGCAGAATGTTTGGAAAACCGCGAAATGCATTAACTTTATCGACAATAAAGAAAAATTTGCCAAAACTGACGGATTTTATCCATTTAAAGCAATTAAACCCTTTGGCGGCGGGAAGATTGTCGAAGGATATGAAGACTCTTTCTCCGGTGACAATGATGTCCGTCAGTGGCCTGCCAATCTAAAATGTGCCGGTCCGACCAAAGATGAATGGAAACTTGAAAATGACAATAACAAAAATACCAATACTCTTTATGTGTTTAAAGCTCCTTTGGCTAAAGATTTCGAAAAAGTCAGAAAGAGAATTGAGCCAGGTGGATGTAAAGACGGCGGAACAATTAAAACTGGTGTCAAAATTATTATTAACGGTAAAGAGACTGGCGAAGATGGCGTTTGTACCAACCCCGGTTGTACGTATAAAGAAGGCAAATGCTCCTAATGCCTTTTTTTCTCATGGGTGTTGGCAATACTCGCTGCCACTTCTTGCATAAAAGCTTTACTTCCCTTTGACAGGACCATGAACTTTAGGATCGTTTCAAAGGTCTTACGCCGAACTTCGGTTTGCTCAGCCTCGCGTGGGACCTCGGTGGACGAGACAGGCGTCCCCATAGAACGTCTAACGATATGCGCTACTTTATCAAGTAAAGCCTGATCTATGCCGGCGCGGACATGCCGATAATGTTCCATGGCCGCCTTATGAACCACGGCGGTTTTAATCTTTTTCTGCTCTTTTTTGGGCGGTTTTTCGGTCATGGGTGTAATTTTTTTGCCTTTTGGAACTCTATTGCTTATACCATCTCATTGTAAATGCTGGGAATGTATAAAAAATTAATGGCACAGGCGACCCCCGTGATTTCACGGATTTTAGATCGCCGTCTGGCCGCCGGAAAAGAAGACCCGCACCGTATGGCGGAGCGTCAGGGCACAGCCTCCCGGCCACGCCCCTTAACCGATATCATCTGGATTCATGCCGCGAGCGTCGGCGAGGCTCAATCCGCTCTCGTGTTAATTGATCATCTCAAATCTATGACGTCGGCAACATTTCTGATGACGACGGGCACACGCACATCGGCCAACCTCATGTCACGGCGTCTGCCGCCTCAGGCGATTCATCAATATCTACCCGTGGATCATCCGGCGTGGGTCTCCCGGTTTTTGGATCACTGGCGTCCGACACTGGTGCTTTGGATGGAATCTGAACTCTGGCCGAATATGCTCATAGAAATTCAATCCCGGCAAATCCCGGCGCTACTGGTCAATGCCCGGCTATCAAACAAATCCTATCGTTACTGGAGATGCCTAGGGTCTTCCGCCCAGAAAATCCTGAACACGTTTCAAATTATTTTGGCGCAAACAGACATAGACGCAAAACGTTTCAAAAAATTGGGATCACGTCATGTGGTTGTTACAGATAATTTAAAATATAGCGCCGCCCCCCTACCGGTAAATGACCAGGATATTTTGATCACCTCGCTCAAACGCCCCCTATGGGTTTATGCCAGTACGCATCAAGGCGAGGAATCGCTGGCGTGCCGGATCCATGCTCGGATCAAACATCACATTCCAGATCTGTTGACGATCATTATTCCCCGCCATCCAGATAGACGAGATCAGGTTTCAGCCGAAATCTTATCCCACAATTTAACTTTCACCCGGCGTGGAGATCACCGCGCTTTGCCTAACCCTAAAGATGATATCTATCTAGTCGATACATTGGGGGAATTAGGTCTTTTTTACCGGATCAGTCCGATCGCCATGATCGGCAGATCTTTTAGCGAAGATGGGGGTGGCGGGCATAACCCCATCGAAGCCGCACAATTAAACTGCGCCGTTATAACGGGTCCCCATGTTAAATTTCAGCGAGATATTTTCAACGATATGCTGATCGCGCATGCCTGTGAACAAGTTACCAGCGAAAATGATTTATTTAACACG
>CAZZGO010000108.1:0-4772 GCA_964654245.1 uncultured Pseudobdellovibrionaceae bacterium
ATGATATTGGGAAGCGACGCATATCGTGGCTCGTTCAGGCGTAAATCAGTGGTTATAACGGCAGGCAGGGATAAGGATAACGTTTCAAGCCCTCCATCCACTTCGCGGGTGACATTGATTTTTCCGCCTGTTAATTCAATTTTGGACGCAAAAGTTCCTTGAGGCCAGCCCAGCAAAGCCGAGAGCATTTGCCCTGTCTGGTTTGAGTCATCATCGATTGATTGTTTGCCCATGATGACGAGATCCGGCTTTTCCCGGTCAATCAAAACTTTGAGGGTTTTGGCCACCGCCAGTGGTTCAACGCCGCCTAAATCCGTGGGGGCATCTGTTTGAACTAAAATCCCGCGATCCGCCCCAATCGCCATGGCTGTCCGAAGGACGTCTTGTGCTTTGTCGGATCCAATTGTGACCGCGACAATTTCGGTGGCCTTGCCTGCTTCTTTTAACCGTGTGGCTTCTTCGATGGCGATTTCATCGAACGGATTTATCGACATTTTGACATTCGCCAGATCAATGCCGCTCTGGTCTGGTTTAACTCGGATTTTAACGTTGTAATCCACCGCGCGTTTGACGGGCACCAGAATTTTCATGGCTATGTTATCCTTTGCCGGAGGTCATCATGGCCAGCGCAAACAAGGCCAGCGCCACGCCCTGCATCGTCACCCGAAGGCGCATCAGTTTGTTGCCATATTTTTCATTAAAGGCACCACCTTTGACCATGGAGAAAAGACCCAAAACCAGAGAGGCCAGGGTCAGAAGCATGGCAATGATCATCAGTAAGAAAAAGAATCCAGACATATCTTTAGATTAAGGCTTAGGCCGGTTTGTGACAACACATAAAGTAATTCACATCCACATTCGATCTGGAGAGAACAAATTGCCCTTTCAAGGGGGAAAAGACCATGCCGCGGATATCCTGACATATCCCCCCAGCCGCACGAACATATTGGGCGAGCTCTGAAGGCTTGATGAATTTATCCCAATCATGCGTGCCAGCAGGCACCCAACGCAGAATATGTTCTGCGGCCACAATCCCCAGTGCGTATGATGCCGGGGTTCGGTTCAGGGTTGAAAAAATAACCAGCCCACCGGGGGCGCATAAATCAAAACATTCCGTGATAAAGGCGGCGGGCTCCCTTACATGTTCCACAATCTCAAGGGCAAGTACAACGTCATAGGCGGATTTCTGGTTTCTGTGTGCCAGAAGATCAGACGTGGCTTTGTTTTTATAATCGATGTTGAGGCCATGTATCTTCGCATGTGCCCGGGCGACCTCAATCGCCTGAGCGTCTGCATCTATGCCCGTCACCACAGCCCCCAAACGTGCCATGGGTTCACTAATTAACCCCCCGCCACAGCCAGTATCCAGAAGACGAAGCCCCGTCAGCGAAGAAAAAGATCGTTCGTCCCGTTTAAAATATGAACAAATCTGTTCTTTTATATATCCCAGCCGCACGGGGTTTAGTCGGTGCAGGGGGGCAAAAGGCCCTTCCTGATCCCACCAATGGGACGAGTCTTTAGAAAAGTTTTGAATTTCCTTTGGATCAACGGTATTCATATGTCCTACTATTCACATTTTTAGGTTCAATCAAAGTAAAACATGGCACGTATTGTCGCAAAATTCGGGGGGACGTCGGTAGCGGATACGGCACGCATTGAACGTGCCGCCGATAAAATTGCCGCTGAAGTCGCGCGGGGGCACGAAGTCGCGGTTGTCGTATCTGCCATGTCGGGTGTGACCAATCAATTGGTTGAGTATTGCCGGCAAATTTCCCCCGGTCATGATGCCCGGGAATATGATGCGGTGGTCGCTAGCGGTGAACAGGTGACGGCGGGGTTGATGGCCATCGCTTTACAAAAACGCGGGGTGGCCGCCCGGTCGTGGATGGGGTGGCAGGTGCCGCTTCGGACGGATGATGTCCATGGTAAGGCGCGTATTTTGGATATTGATACCGCCCGTATGTCAGATTCTATGCACGCCAAAGAAGTGCCCGTTCTGGCAGGGTTTCAGGGTGTCACCGATGAACAACGCATTTCAACATTGGGTCGCGGCGGTTCGGATACCACGGGGGTGGCGCTCGCGTCGGCACTCAAGGCGGATCGGTGCGATATTTATACTGACGTGGACGGCGTATATACGACCGACCCGCGCATTGTGCCCGAGGCAAGGAAGATCCATAAAATTTCCTATGAGGAAATGCTGGAGCTGGCGTCGCTAGGCGCCAAGGTACTTCAGGTGCGGTCAGTGGAGATGGCTTTTAAACAAAACATGCCGGTTCAGGTGCTGTCCAGTTTTGATGACGCCATCGGCAGTGATTTACCGGGAACCCTTGTGACCCGAGAGGAGGATATCATGGAAAAAAGTGTGGTGAATGGCGTAGCCTATTCCAAAGATGATGCCAAAATTACACTGGCGGGTGTGCCGGATGTGCCGGGCGTTGCCGCCAAACTCTTTGGGCCGTTGGCGGACGCCAATGTCAATGTTGATATGATTGTTCAGAACGTCTCGCTGGATGGTAAATCTACTGACATGACCTTTACCGTGCCGCTCGGTGAACTTGATCGCGCCAAAGATGTTTTGTCTAAAATCAAGGAATTCGAAGGGGTTAAAATCCTGACAGACACCCAGATTGCTAAAGTTTCTGTGGTCGGGATTGGGATGCGCTCCCATGCCGGGGTGGCGCTCACGATGTTTAAGGCATTGGCCGAACGCGGTATCAATATATATGTGATTTCCACCTCTGAGATAAAAATTTCCGTAATTATCTCAAAGGAGTATCTGGAGCTTGCCGTGAGAGCTCTTCATACCGCCTACGGTCTTGATAAAGCGTCCTAAAAGACCGGGTCGTTCCTGTTATTCCGCCTCTGGCATCCTGATTCGATTTACCGTATGGTGGCAACATGACGCTGGATGCGGGGTTGCCGGAAGGGGTTGATTTCTACACCGATTTATCGGTGGGGGAGATTTTGCGTCGTACCCGCGTTCATTATAACCAGAGTCTGGAAGACGTGGGCACGATGCTCCGGATACGGCCATCTCAACTTGAGGCCATTGAAGCCGGGCACATTGATCAATTACCGGGTCGTGTTTATGCCATTGGTTTTGTGCGTTCCTATTCTGAATATCTGGGTTTAGATGGGGACAAGATGGTTCACCTGTTCAAACAACAAACGGTGGGTAGTAAATCCCGCCCGGATTATCACTTCCCAGAACCCGCGGCCGAAAGCAAAGTCCCGCATGTATCCTTATCCATGATCGGGATTGTGTCTGCGGTGATTGTATTGGTGCTATGGGGGGTGTTCATGGCGATGAAACCTGATAAAGCCGAAATCCCCGAAGTGCCGTCTTCTTTAACTCAATCAACGATTACCGAAGCCCCGCCCGTGATTGAACTGGCCGTTCCCCAAACACCAGACACATCCCAAGCCCCCACCGATATCCCGGCGGTATCTGAAACCCAGATTGTGCTGGAAATCACGCAGAGTAGCTGGGTGGAGATTAAGAATAAATCGGGTGCCTCTATTTTGCGTCAGGTACTCAAGCCCGGCGATCAATACAAAGTGCCGGAAGAAGAGGGTCTGACCCTCTCCACGGGCAATGCGGGCGGGATCGGGGTGAAGATTGGGTCGGGGGATATGGTGCCCTTAGGCAAGGTGGCGGAGGTAAAACGCAATATCCCCCTCACGGTCAAAGCCTTACAGAAAAAGCCTTAAAAACTCGACTTCTTTTCCCAGTCCGGGTATATAAACGCCCATGACCATGGATCATACATCCGTTAGACCCTGGAGACAGATTGCGCGCCGGAGATGCCGTAAAATCTGGGTGGGGAGTGTGCCTGTGGGGGGGGATGCCCCGATTACGGTTCAATCCATGACCAATACCCTGACGACGGATGTGGCGGCGACGATTAAGCAGATCCGTGATCTGGAGATAGCGGGAGCGGACATTGTTCGTGTGTCCTGCCCGGATGAAGAGTCAACCACTGCCTTGAAGCAGATTATACCCGAAGTCACCGTGCCGATCGTGGCGGATATTCATTTTCATTACAAGCGCGCCATTGAGGCCGCCCAATCGGGCGCGGCCTGTCTTCGGATCAATCCGGGGAATATTGGCTCTCCTGACCGGGTGCGGGATGTGATCAAGGCCGCCAAAGATCATAATTGTTCTATTCGTATTGGGGTGAATGCGGGCTCGCTGGAACGGGATTTACTGGAACAATATGCCGAGCCATGCCCTGAGGCGATGGTCGAAAGTGCGCTTCGGCATATCCGCATTCTCGAAGACCATGATTTCTTTAACTTTAAAATTTCGTGCAAGGCGTCCGATGTTTTTCTGGCTGTGGCCGCCTATCAACAACTGGCAGATGTCTGTGATTATCCCTTACATGTGGGGATCACAGAGGCGGGGGGGCTTCGTTCCGGCACCATCAAAAGCGCGATTGGCATGGGCAGTTTGTTATGGGCGGGGATTGGCGACACGATCCGCGTGTCCCTTTCGGCGGATCCGGTTGAAGAAATCAAGGCGGGTTTCGATATTTTGAAATCCTTGGGGCTTCGTCACCGCGGGGTCAACATTATTTCCTGTCCATCCTGTGCCCGTCAGCAATTTCAGGTCATTGATACGGTCAGCGAACTTGAATCCCGCATCGCCCATATCACCACTCCCATGACCGTTTCCATTATCGGCTGTGTGGTGAATGGCCCGGGCGAAGCGTTGATGACCGATATCGGCCTGACGGGCGGCGGTTCCGGCACACATCAAATTTATATCG
>CAZZGO010000109.1:0-4747 GCA_964654245.1 uncultured Pseudobdellovibrionaceae bacterium
CATATGCTGGAAAAAGGCAAACCGCTTCGGAATTAATCTTCGTGCCGTATAAAGCTCAGGGCACGGTCTAGCACCGCTTCGGCGGAGATATCGGATGTATCGAGCAGGATGGCATCCGGGGCTGGTTTTAAAGGAGCAATCGGCCTGTTTGTGTCCCGTTCATCCCGAGCCAGAATATCTTTAAGCACATCATCGTAAACGGCGATTATCCCGATCGCTGATAATTCATCCACCCGCCGGCGTGCGCGAATATCTGGCCGTGCAATCACAAAAAATTTTACCGGGGCTTCGGGGCATATGACCGTGCCACAATCCCGGCCATCCAATACCGCACCTTTTACCGCACGCTGGGCAAATTGTCGTTGCGCCTCGAGCAAGGCCGCCCGCACCGAGGCCATGCTGGCGACAACAGATCCGGCATTTCCGGCGGCATCCTCCCGCAGAGCCGGATCGGAGAGCATCTCTGGTGTTAACGAAGCGGTCAGCTTGTTTGCGGCGATCACCGCCGAGGGTTCATGGTGCGGGTCTTGCCCTGATTTTAATAAATCATATCCCACGCGGCGATAAATTTTCCCTGTATCCAGATGTTCAAACCCAAAATGTGCCGCTAATGCACGCGCCAATGTTCCTTTGCCGCTTCCGGCCGGGCCATCAATAGTAATAATAAAGGGCGGAGTCATGTCGGGTGTAACGTCAAAATAATTCTGTGAATATCCAGAGTCTTTGTCACATTCTTATAGGCCGATACTAAATCACACCCTATAGATTTTGGGAACATGAAAAAATTTTATGCGTTGTCATTGTGTCTTGGAACAAGCCTTTTTCTGCTTTCGGCCTGTGGGAATACGGGCATTAATCTGTCTTCTTACCGCTACGAATCAGCAACCCCCGAAAGCTTTGTTCAATGTCACGGGCAAGGATGCACAACGCGTTCAAGGACGGGGTTGACGTCGGCGGAATGGAAACGGGTCAAGGCGCAGATGACACCGCCGGCCAAAAATGCCCAAGCCGAGCGCATGAAAATTGCCAAAACCATTGCCTTGATGGAAAAAATGGTGGGGGCGCATACAGGCACCCAGGCTGACCGCGCCGAAGCCAAAGCCCCCAAATCAGATATTTTTCAAATGGATTGTATTGATGAAACGGCCAATACAACGCTCTATCTTGAATTTTTGGAGACGGCAGATCTTTTGAAATTTCACCGTGTCTCTGACCCCGTTCACCGCGGATTTTTTATCAACGGGATGTGGCCGCATAATACCGCCAGCATCCAGGAAAAAAAATCGGGTACTATCTATGTCGTCGACGCGTTCTATCAGGATAACGGAAAACCCCCGGCGATCATTCCTAAAGACATATGGGTGGCTGGATGGCGTCCTGCCCCTTAAGAGATATGAGCACCCAGTTTTTTCATCAACGGTAAAAAATCAGGGAAGCTGGTGGCAATCGGCGAGCCGTCATCCACGGTGATCGGGGCACGGGCGACCGTTCCCAATACCAGAAAACTCATGGCAATACGGTGATCAAGTGCTGTGGCAATAGTGGCGCCGCCCTCGGGGGGCGTTCCGGTACCATAAATGGTGAGATCGCTCTCTCCCATCTCGAGTTTGACCCCGCAGGCAGAAAGTCCTTGGGCGATCATCAGCAGTCTATCGCTTTCTTTAACGCGCAATTCTTCCAAACCTGTCATGCGGGTGACCCCCTTGGCACAGGCCGCCGCGCAGGCCAAAATCGGAAATTCATCAATCATAGACGGCACCCGTTCCACCGGGACATCGATGCCACGAAGTTGGTGACGTCCCGTAATCATCATATCCGCAACAGGTTCCCCGCCTTGTATACGGTGGTTCTCAAAACGGATGTCGCCGCCCATATCGATCAAGGTTTGGTATACCCCTGTCCGGCGCGGGTTCATGCCAATATTGTTAAGACGAATATCAGACCCCGCATTGAGCAGGGCGGCCACAGCCGGAAAGGCGGCTGAAGAGGGATCAGACGGCACGGTCACGTGAGCACCCACCATTTCCTGTTGCCCGTGTACGCGCACGCACTGTGACCCGTTGTCCAAATCTTCGATATCCACTTGTACCCCGAAATGACGAAGCATGTTTTCACTGTGATCCCGGGTCGGTTTAGTTTCAATCACAGAGGTCACACCGCGTGCCGATAGCCCGGCCAGTAAAATAGCTGATTTCACCTGCGCCGAGGCCACGGGCAGGGTATATTCAATCGGCAAAACCCGGTCGGTTCCGGTCATCGCCAGCGGCAACCTTCCACCTTCCCGTGCCATGAAACGCGCCCCCATCATCTCCAGCGGTTTCATGACCCGCGCCATGGGCCTCTTGATCAATGAGGCATCACCCGTAAACAAAGCGGTCATCGCGTGTCCTGCGATGAGCCCCATTAACAACCGTGTTGAGGTGCCGGAATTTCCCATGTCCAAAATCTGTGCGGGTTCATGCAGGCCGCCAACGCCCACCCCCCGGCACCGCCAAAGACCGTCTGAGCCCTTTTCAATATACGCGCCCATCGCGCGCATGGCCTTGGCCGTGTTGAGGACATCTTCCCCTTCCAGAAGTCCTGTAATCACCGTTTCGCCGATGGCCAGTCCGCCAAACATCAAGGCGCGGTGTGATATGGATTTATCCCCTGGGATAACCGCCTCACCCTTTAAGGGGTTTTTCGCGTTTGAGGAGGTTAAAGGCTGAGCCGCTGGGGAAGTATGCATAGATCCCGTGATACCGGGCGCACGCGTATCTGACAAGAGTGATTTTTATAAAAACGCCCCGAAGGTTTGAATGGCAACCCATACCCCGCCAAGAGTCAAACCTGTCCAGAAAAACAAACCACGCGGAAACGGCCACCGCCAGAATGAAAAACCTGAGAGTTCATAAGTTTTGAGTGTGATATCAACCTTTTTCTGCTGAGTTACATCAAAAGATTTTTTCTTAATTTCGATTTTGGAATAAAGCCGCGTTTTGAGCAAATGTTGCGCGGATCGGCAGGCTTTTTCCAGATCGGTGAACGTATCATGCCGGTTCCACCGGCTATGTGTTCGGCCTTCAGCCGGTAAGTCATAGGTATAAATCGCGTATTCCACAGCGCACGGCAGAGTGTGGGAAAGCGGCATAAAACCCCCTGTTTCAGATATGTTTTTCAAAAAAATAAAGGCAGGTTAAACATATATATTGATGTCAGTTTTAACGTGAAATTATAAAAACGCCCCGAAGGTTTGAATGGCAACCCATACCCCGCCAAGAGTCAAACCTGTCCAGAAAAACAAACCACGCGGAAACGGCCACCGCCAGAATGAAAAACCTGAGAGTTCATAAGTTTTGAGTGTGATATCAACCTTTTTCTGCTGAGTTACATCAAAAGATTTTTTCTTAATTTCGATTTTGGAATAAAGCCGCGTTTTGAGCAAATGTTGCGCGGATCGGCAGGCTTTTTCCAGATCGGTGAACGTATCATGCCGGTTCCACCGGCTATGTGTTCGGCCTTCAGCCGGTAAGTCATAGGTATAAATCGCGTATTCCACAGCGCACGGCAGAGTGTGGGAAAGCGGCATAAAACCCCCTGTTTCAGATATGTTTTTCAAAAAAATAAAGGCAGGTTAAACATATATATTGATGTCAGTTTTAACGTGAAATGGTTAATAAAAAGTAAAGATATGCCCTAAGCAGGTATTACCGGGGCATATTTAGTCCTGCCGACCTTGATCGGGTCTGCGCTTGTGAAGACAGATATGACCCTGTAGAATAGAGGACATGTACCGCTAACCCTTCTCAACACGGCTCTCCGCCATGGTTCAAAAATATAAAATCAAACGCCGACAGAGCGCGTCCTGGCTCCGGTTTATTCCGGCGCCGCTTCAATCCTTTATGGCACGGCGTGTTTATGACGGGCTGGGGTTATCCTATCTCGTGCTGGGACTTTTTACGCTCATCTCGCTCATCAGCTACCATCCGGCAGATCCCTCATGGAATACGGCGGCTTCGGGGTCTTCGATTCAGAACTGGGCGGGGGCACCCGGGGCAGGGTGGGGGGATTTACTGCTCCAGACCGTGGGGGCGGGGGGGGGTAGTGCTGGGCGTCGTGCTCACCTTATGGGGGGGGGAGTCTTCTGCGCCGGCGTCCGATTCGTCCCTTTACCTTGCGATTAATGGCATTGGTTGTGGCAACGTTACTTGCGTCCATGGCATTGGCGCGGGTGCCGTCTTTTGGGTGGCTGACCCAGCCTTGGCTGGGGGGGAGTGCGGGACAAATCATGCTTCAATCCATGACAGATCAATTAAGCGGTATGTCCCATGGTGTCGTGGCGATGATATCGGGCGTCCTGGCTTTGGCGGCCTTTTCTGTGGCTTGTGCTTTGCGCCGGGATGAATGGATGTATGCGGGCAGTCTGATGCTTGCTTTGGGTTACGGTCTTTATGACCGTATGATGGGTTTTGCGCAGTGGGTACGTCATTATGGGGATGAAGAACACGCCCCCGCTCGTAAGGTCAGGGGGCCTGTTATTGCCAAAAACACCTTGCCGCGGCGTCAGCCTATCTTGCTTGAGGCTAAGACAGATGATGACGAAGAGGATGATTCAGAAGAAGATGATTCCGAAGACGAGGACGACGAAACAGAATATGAAGATGAAAATCGTCTGGCGGCCGGGAACTCACTGGCCTCTATCAAGGTCATTGCCCCCGGCAAGGTGAAAACAGCAGGCACGCGTCAATCCCGGTTTCAATTATTTGAT
>CAZZGO010000110.1:0-4731 GCA_964654245.1 uncultured Pseudobdellovibrionaceae bacterium
TGCGCGGGACTATTCGGAGCGGGCATTCCTATTTTCTTAAACCGCATCGGGGTTGACCCTGCCCTGTCATCCACCGTTTTTTTAACCACCATCACCGATGTGGTCGGCTTCTTTGGCTTTCTGGGTTTGGCATCCATTTTTCTGATCCATTAAGCCGATGTTACCCCCATATCGATATGGACTTTAGGATCAAAACACCCTAAAAATCCCTTGATATTTCAAACTCCGTCACACCATGGCCAAAAAGAAGAAAAAACAATCCTATACGCCTAAATCCAGTGGCACCGTCAGACAGACGGGCGGCTTTTTTGCGTATATAATAAAATGGGGATTAGTCGCCAGTTTATGGGTGGGGATCGCACTGGCGATCATGTTCACCTATTATGCGTCGGAACTGCCGGACATCACCGAAGAGATGATCTTTGAACGCCGTCCCATGATTATCATTAAGGCCAATGATGGCAAGATCGTGGATCGGTTCGGGGACATCAAAGGCGAAAGCGTCGTTGTTCAAGATTTGCCAGATCATGTGGTCAATGCCGTGCTGGCAACAGAAGATAGACGTTTTTATTATCATTTCGGGTTAGACCCCATTGGCATTGCTCGTGCGTTCGTCGTGAACATGGTAAAGGGTGGTTTTGTTCAAGGCGGATCCACCATCACGCAACAATTAGCAAAAAACCTGTTTTTATCCCGCGACCGTACATTAAAACGCAAAATTCAAGAAGCGATGCTGGCGATCTGGCTTGAGACTAAACTCACGAAAGATGAAATCCTCAGTGCTTATCTCAACCGGGTTTATCTGGGTGCCGGGGCTTATGGGATCGATGCCGCCGCACGGGTTTATTACAATAAATCTGCCAAGGAACTATCGCTTCGTGAATCGGCAACGATTGCCGGACTGTTGAAAGCCCCTTCCCGGTATTCACCCGCCTCAAACCCCGAAGAATCGGCTTCGCGAACCATGGTAGTGCTCAACGCCATGGTCGATGCAGGTTTCATTGAACAAAAAGAACTTGATCAACTTAAAAAATTCCCGCCTTCACCGCGCCGCAAGCCCTCCAGCGGAGACACCGTTCGCTATTTCACAGATTATATCGTCAGCCAGCTCGAAGATTTGATAGGCACCGTTGAACAGGATGTGATTGTTTACACCACACTCGACAAGGATATTCAAAAAGCGTCGGAACAAGCCATCACCAAAGGCATTTTAAAATACGGCACCTCGAACAAGGTTACACAGGGCGCGGCCGTCATTCTCCGACTGGATGGTGGGATTGTGGCCATGGTGGGGGGACGTGATTATGAGATGAGCGAATATAACCGCGTGACCCATGCTTTAAGATCCCCCGGATCATCATTTAAGCCTTTTGTATATATGGCCGCGCTTGAGGCGGGTTTGACCCCTGATAGCCTGGTGATCGATGAACCGCGATCCTATGGACGTTACACACCACAAAACTATGGGAATGAATATTACGGCGAGGTAACACTGGCGCAGGCATTTGGTCGGTCGTTGAACACCGTGGCGGTGGAGTTACTTTATCAAATAGGCCCTGAAGCCGCGATATCGGTTGCGCGTCGTCTGGGCATTACCGCGGATCTGGAACCGAACCTATCTCTCGCGCTTGGAAGCAATGGCGTTCCCATGCTCCAGATGGCCTCTGCTTATGCCGGACTGGCGCGCGGCGGTATTGCCGTTGAGCCTTTTTCAATTTTAAAAGTCACGGATAGTGAGGGTAAAGTTTTGTATGAACGCCCCACACACACCACCCTGCGTCAGGTCATGTCTCGCCATCAAGTATCCCAATTGACCTATATGATGCGTGGCGTGGTGGAATGGGGAACCGGCGTGGCGGCACGGGGGCCTTATGCGGCCGCCGGAAAAACCGGCACATCCCAAGACTTTCGTGATGCCTGGTTTGATGGATTTACCGATACTTACGCCGGTATTGTCTGGTTTGGCAATGATGATAATAGCCCCATGCGCCGCATGACAGGCGGGTCGATCGCGGCGCCAGCATGGCGCGAGATTATGACCGTTGCCGTGACCAAACCCACCCCCCGTTACGGCACCACCGCCACTGTCGTGGAAGATTTTAGTTTCCATGATTTAATCGGAAATATTCTAGGATCAGAAGATGCGATTTCGGACACTTCTGAAGAATCCCTGCCCGGTGCACCCATCGTCAATCAGAATTTCAATAAGAAAGAAGACGAAAATCGTATCCCAATTTTAAATATCCCCACACAGGAGTACACGCCGACAGGCCGCCACAAATGGGAATTTAACGATTAATCTTCTTTCTACATCCCTTACAAGGTGATGGGTTCCTGAATGCGTGGATATTCCCGGCGAAACGCCGCAAAGCGGTCTTCTCCAATGCGGTCCCAATGCGTTTTAAGTGCGAGTGTCGAGGCACAGGGTCCGCCAACATCCCACCCAGAGCGCATTAAACTTCGGTCCACATATTCAAGATAACTAGCCGGGAATGCCGCGCGGGGCGCCCGTAGCCCACATTCAACCAATAATTTAGACACAAACGCATCTCCCAGATCGGTCATATCAGCCGTGAACTGAAGCGAGGAGAGAATTTTAATATCCATCCGGCTATTGGGGACATGACGTAAATGCCGCATGAAACGCGCATAGACATCCATGTCGGCGGAGCCTTCTGGCGGAAGCGGCAGGAAAATTCGCGGGTCGAAAGAGTCTAAATTCGGATGATTGTCATTGCATTTAAGCGGTGTATCCGTTGAATGATCGGTCATGGCGATATCCTTTCGTGTGAGACTTTCATCTCGATGTCGGACAGTGTTCCGGCGCGTCCTTACTTCGACTCTTGTCTGAAATACTTAAGAGAATCTTAATGCCGGGATTTCCGGCACCGCCAGACATGATGATAAGTATGTGGATAAAATTTCTAACCTTTTGGAATCGCTTGGACGGCCAACTTATCCACACGCTCGTTTTCCGGATGACCAGCGTGCCCCTTCACCCAGATAAAATCAACGATATGGGGCGACATAGCCGAATCGATTCTCTCCCACAGATCTTGATTCTTGACGGGTTTTTTATCTGCCGTCTTCCAGCCTTTAACCTTCCAACTCGCGAGCCATTTCTGCGTGCACTCGATCACATATTTGCTATCAGAATAAATCGTCACCCGTGAAGGTTTCTTCAGAGCCTCAAGCCCCATGATGACCGCCATCATTTCCATGCGATTATTCGTGGTGAGCGTTTCGCCGCCCGAAAGTTCTTTTTCATGGCCATTCCAGCGTAAAATAACCCCCCAGCCCCCCGGCCCCGGGTTTCCGCTACAGGCGCCATCGGTAAAAATTTCGATAGTCATGATTATCCGGGTAAGTGATTCACAATGATGTTTAAAAAATCATCGGATGTCTTAACGCCATGAAAGGCTTCGGATGGGATGGTCACGCCATACGTGTTGGCAATACGTTGATATTTGGGAAGCCTATTTTCAAACAGACGGGGAAAAACCCAGCGCGAAAAATCATCGGCATTCATATGATCAGAGGATGATAATCCACGGTCGGATAGATATGTTTCCACCCAGAAATCAAATCGTTCCGGGGAGAAAAACATAGGTTTGGGATATTCCTGCGCCCGGCGCAAAACATTTTGTTCTTCTTGGGCATTTGCCTTGATGTACACAATCAAAGAATTTTCATCAATACTGGCAATCAGGGTTTCATCGTCAATTTCGCACAGACTTCCGGTGGAATCATTTACAACCTGCGTAAATCCTTTGGCGTGCGCGTGTTTGACGATGGCTGGAAGATCCCGCAAAGACTGACACTCCGCATCATAATATTTTTTCTGCCGCCGTTTGAATTCAGCCAAAGGCAAGCCGCCCTGTGCCGTATCCCCCAAACGCCCAACATATTCCGAGAGCATGGATAAATCTTCGGCCGTGATGGTATTAGGCCTTATCATGCCGCTAGAATGAGATAGCGTTTGCACAATTTCATCGCCCAATAAACGGGTGCCGATCTCCAAATCGCAAGAGTAATGAAACCAGCCTTGTTTCGCCAGTAAGCAGGATAAATAGGTTTTGCCAACCCCTGACATCCCCATCAAGGTGATGACTTTGTGAGAAATCGCATTAAATTCCGGAACGGTAATCGGCATGACTTTAAGCCGCTTCTTCGCGCAGGATACGCGGTACATTGAATACGACATTTTCCTGGGTGATCGACACTTCTTCAACACGGACATCATAATTCTGACGTATCTCAGAAATGACTTCTTCGACCAGTGTTTCCGGCGCCGAAGCGCCTGCCGTCAAGCCCAGAATATTCACCCCAGCCAGCCATGCCCAATCAATATCACTGGCGCGCTGAATCAAGGTTGCTTTCTGACATCCATACACTAACCCCACTTCAACCAGCCGATTTGAATTAGATGAATTCGGTGCGCCAATCACCATCATTGCATCACACCGCGCGGCAATTTCCTTGACGGCGGCCTGACGATTGGTGGTGGCATAACAAATATCTTCTTTATGGGGCGGAAGAATATGCGGGAATTTAAGCGTTAGTGCCTGCACCACCTTGGCCGTATCATCCACGGATAATGTTGTCTGGGTGCAATAAGCCAATGGCTGAGTATCCGGTATTTCAAGACGGGCAACATCGTCTGTGGTTTCAACCAAAACGACCGCACCTTCAGGCAACTGGCCCATGGTGCCGACAACTTCGGGGTGTCCG
>CAZZGO010000111.1:0-4619 GCA_964654245.1 uncultured Pseudobdellovibrionaceae bacterium
AGAATAAATATGCAGACAGAAACGAACACCCAAGACATACCGCGTCTGCTGAAACGATATGAACGCGCCAAGGCACGCCGGCGCGGATGGGAACATCACTGGCAGGATTGTTATGATTACGCGCTTCCGGGGCGCGGCGGTTTTACCGGTGCGTTTGCGCCGGGACACCCACAGACAGATCATTTGTTTGATGGCACGGCGATGGATGCGGCCGATCAACTGGCGGCGTCACTTTTAGGACGGTTAACCCCGCCCGGTGCCTCATGGTTTGGGTTTAAACCGGGGCCCGATTTAACCCTGGCAGAATCAGATGCCTTGGCGCCCGTGTTGGAACAGGCTGGAAAAACAATGCAGGCACATTTTGACCGATCCAACTTTTCCATGGAAATTCACCAATCTTATCTGGATCTGGTGGTGGGCGGTACAGCGGTCTTGTTTTTAGAGGAAACAGATCCCGGGTCATTTTCCGCATTTCAATTCACGGCCGTACCGCTTCGGGATGTGGTTTTAGAAGAAGGTGAAAATGGATATCTGGATGGTATCTTTCGTACACTCGCACTCACGCGGGCACAGATTATCGATCGTTATCCCGGCATCATATTACCCCGCGAGGTTATGCGCGCTGGGGATCAGGACGAACAGGCACGGTTTTCGGTGATTGAATCAATTCTGCCGTCGGGTGCGGGGTATGATTACCATGCGGTGCTGGTGGCTGACCAAGTGCCCGTCTTACTCGCACAAGGAATGTTTCAACACTCCCCCGCTATGGCGTTTCGCTGGATGAAATCACCCGGCGAAATGTATGGCCGGTCACCGGTGATGAAGGCTCTGCCCGATATTAAAACAGCCAATAAGGTGGTGGAACTAATTTTAAAAAATGCCTCGATTGCGGCCACCGGAATCTGGCAAGCGGACGACGATGGTGTTTTAAACCCGGCCAATATTGAACTGGTGCCGGGGGCGATTATTCCCAAGGCGGTAGGGTCGCAGGGGCTCAAGGCATTGGACATGCCGGGACGTTTTGATGTCTCGCAGTTGGTGCTTGAAGATTTGCGGGCGCGTATTCGCCATGCCTTGCTGACGGATAAGTTAGGGCAGATTAACGCGGTGCGCATGACGGCCACCGAAGTGTTAGAGCGTACATCCGAAATGACCTTACTGTTGGGGGCGACCTATGGCCGGTTACAATGTGAATTGCTCACACCGCTCATCCGCCGTGCCTATACAATTTTACGCCGGCGCGGGGAAATACCGGATATCGCGCTTGATGGCCGTTATGTCACGCTGGATTACCGCATGCCTTTGGCTCGTGCGCAGGGTCAGCAGATGGCTCAGGATATTTTAAACTGGATGAAAACTATAACGCATTTAGGGTCTGAAGCGGTGTCATCGGTCGATATGGGCAAAGCCGTTCGATATATCGGCGATGCCTTAGGTATCCCCGCAGATCTTATCCGTCAGGATGCATCTTTATCTTTTCCACACGTCAACAAGGAGACAACAGAACATGACCACCGATAATTTATTGGATAATGAGATTCCCGAAAAATTCAAAGACACCGAAAGCGGGGAAATACGGATGGGTGATTTTGTGAAATCATATAAGGAATTGGAAAAAAAACTCTCTCGTCAGCCAACACCTCCTGCCACGCCGGACGATTATTGTATCACCTGTAATCACGGGCTATTTGCTCCTGATAAAGACGTTAATCAGAAACTGCACCGCGCAGGATTAACGCAAGAACAGGTTCAGGTTGTCTATGATGTTGCCGCCGAGAAAATGGTACCCCTGATTTTATCGATGGCGGCTGAATATCAGGCGGAGCATGAGCTGGAAAAACTGATCACCCATTTCGGCGGCGTAGAGAAATGGCAGGACATGGCGCGCCAATTATTAGCGTTCGGGCAGAAAGCATTTCCGGCAGATGTGCTCGATAACCTGGCCAGTTCATATGAAGGTGTGCTGGCGCTTCACAGCATGATGAAAGGGCAGGAACCATCCCTTGTCAAAACCCCAGATTCACACACCAACCGGGCGGAGATGGATCTTCAATCCATGATGCGTGATCCGAAATACTGGCGTGATCAAGACCCTGCCTTTGTGGCCAAGGTGACAGAAGGATTTCAGAATATGTACCGGGGGCCGCGCAAGTAAAAAAAGATTTTACGCATATTCAGAAATGACATCTTGAAAATTTTTCGAGACATCGGGCGTCAGAGGTGAAAATTCAATCGCAAACCGATCTTTCATCTTGCGAATGATTTTACCGCTGTGGGTCACGGTTCGGATATCGTTTTTGAGCGCGAATTTTAACGTGATGTCTGTGTTATCGTTCAGGTTAAAGACCCGGTCATCGCCTGATAATAACACGCCGCCAATGCTCCAGTCTTCGACCGGGAATGTCTTGCCATTCACAATGCCGACGCATTGATCCGTGCGCCGGCGCGGGTGGCGGCGTTTATTGCCCTGATCATCATTGCTGATGGTCGTGCGCATCCGGGTTAAAATCGTGGCAAAGCTGGCCATAACGGTTCACCTAAAAGGTAAATAATCTCTTAATATTTACATATATAATTAATCTTGCCTTAACACAAGTATAAAAGCAAGAAAGAGGCTAAAAAATGGTCATTCATGAAATTTTTTATTGACATTATAGGATTTATTTCCTAATATAAGCCTATCAACACCCAAATTCCGTTTTCACCCGAAAGCCGGATAACACCGGGCTGGACGTTCCAGCCGGTGCCCGCATGCTGACGGCGTGTTTTTGTCTGGAATGTTCGCGGGCCGCAAGCGCGATAACCCGTACATCCATGTTTTAACCATCTCATCCCAACATAAGAGGTACATATATGACGATCACGATTGATCAGGCGTTTGTCAAACAATTCGAACGCGAAGTCCATGAAGCCTATCAGCGTCAAGGATCCAAACTTAAAAACACGGTACGTTCGGTGACGAACGTGCAAGGCGCATCCACCACCTTCCAGAAAATCGGCAAGGGTACGGCGTCGACCAAATCAACCCACGGCATGGTGCCGGTGATGAATCTGGCGCATTCAAATGTGGAATGTGCGCTTCAGGATTATTATGCCGGTGACTGGATTGATAAGATGGATGAACTAAAAATCAATATCAACGAGCGCCAAGTGATTGCCAGCGCGGGTGCACATGCATTAGGGCGTAAGACGGATGAATTGATCATTTCTGCGCTGGGCACCGCATCCCAGAATATCATTGCCGATGGCGGCGTAGGGTTAACAAAGGCCAAGGTGCTCAGTGCCTTTGAAACATTCGGCGCAAAAGATGTGCCCGATGATGGCGCGCGCTTTGCCGTGATTGGCTGGAAACAATGGAGCGACCTGCTGGCGATTAATGAATTTGTATCGGCTGATTACATCGGCCATGACCAGCTTCCGTACACCAGTATAACCCAGGCTAAAATGTGGCTTGGCACCATATGGATTCCGCATACAGGCCTTCCGGTCACTGGCGGCGGGGTGCGGTCTTGTTATTTTTATCACAAGACCGCCGTTGGTCACGCGTCCGGTTCCGACGTTCAAACCGACATCAGCTGGCACGGCGACAGAGCCGCCCATTTCGTCAATAACATGATGAGTCAGGGTGCCGCCTTGGTGGATGATACAGGGGTGATCACCATTAATTGTGATGAAACACCGGCGTAATCGTTCTCGTCTCATCCTGAAGTATCTGTGGCCGGGGACAGGGTTCCCCGGCTCTTTTTTAATCGACTTTTATAAAACAGGAAACATCACATGGCTTTAAAACTGACTGACTTAAGCGTTCTGGCATATGCGAATAATTTTACGCTCTGGCATTACCGGACAACTGACAATGCCGTCACCACTGCCGGATATTTCAACAATGCCTCAGATATGATGAGCATCGGTGACTTGCTCATCGCCAATATCGATACAGACGGCACGCCCTTGACGAAATTTTATATCGTCACCGGAAATGCGAACAACGTGGTCACGGTCGCGGTCTATTCTTAAACGAATATGATCCTCTCCCTGACATGTCCCTGAAGTGACCGCCGGGAAGGTGCTCGTTTGCTGATGGGGGTTTCCTTTCCCCCCAAAAGCCTGCCACCCCCCGGTTCGCGCCCCTGTCAGGTGCTGTCTGTATTGAGTTTCCCGACTCGGCCGAATCGCGTATTTGGCCGGGTTGGGAAATACTTTCAATTTTTTAATAAAATCAATAAGTTACAAATTATGTTTGCTTTGTGGCAGGGAGATTTGTTAAAAAAGTCTTAACTAATAAACAACTTCGTAGGGTGTGTGCGTGATCTCTCCGCAACAGACAACCGGACAATTCTTCGTGCCCCATGATGGCGGCATGCCGGTGTTTGCGACGGCTGACCATCAAGCTCGTTTAATCTCTGATTTAAATTACGATTTGGTTGAGCGTGTGTCAGATGCAGGCGCACATCATATTGGCCAGACACGTGAAGGTGTTTTGATCTTCGGCACCGAAGATCAGGCCTGGCGCTTGTCCCATGAATTAGGCGGTCTGGATCAAACAAACCGTGTCATGCCGTCTTTTACCTCGGCAAAAGTGCCCAGTTACTTTGGTAAGGATTTTGAACGCGCGGCCG
>CAZZGO010000112.1:0-4598 GCA_964654245.1 uncultured Pseudobdellovibrionaceae bacterium
ATGACCGATATCGGCCTGACGGGCGGCGGTTCCGGCACACATCAAATTTATATCGGCGGGGAAAAAGCCCACCGTTTTCATCAGGGGGATCAGTCCATCGTTGATCATATTGTTGAGATGATAGAGCGCAAAGCCGCCGACATCGCCTCGGGTGCTGATCCCATATCCCACGCGGCAGAATAGAGACAGACCATGGATTTACGTGAAAAACTGGCGCCCAAAGTGGCACGTCATACCGAAATCGCCGACTTGATGGCCGCAGGCGACATGTCCGGAGAAAAATTTACGGCACTGTCAAAAGAATACGCCGAACTCAGCCGGATTGTGGAGGTCATCAATGCCTATGGTCAGGCACTTAAAGAACGCGAAGATTTAAAGGACATGTTGAATGATCCGGACATGAAAGACATGGCGGAAGAAGATCGCGCCCGTCTGGATGCCGAGATTCCAATTCTTGAAGAAAAAATCAGAATATCCCTGATCCCCCGGGATGTGGCGGATGACCGAAATGCCATTCTTGAAATTCGGGCGGGCACAGGCGGGGATGAAGCCGCGTTATTTGCGGCAGATTTATTTGGCATGTACCGTGGGTATGCCCAGTCGCAAGGCTGGAAGGTCGAGGTCATGGAAATGTCTGAAAATGATCTGGGCGGCTATAAAGAGATCATCGTTCAGGTGACGGGGGATGGCGTCTTTGGCAAGTTAAAATATGAATCCGGTGGTCACCGCGTGCAACGCGTGCCCAAAACCGAAACACAAGGCCGTATCCACACCTCCGCCGCCACCGTGGCCGTCATGCCCGAAGCCGAAGACGTTGATATCAAGATTGAAGATAAAGATTTACGCATTGATGTGTTTCGTGCGGGTGGAGCGGGCGGTCAGCATGTTAACAAAACCGAAAGTGCGGTGCGCATCACCCACTTGCCCACGGGGCTTGCGGTCGCCATTCAGGAAGAAAAGTCACAGCATAAGAACAAAGCGCGCGCGATGAAGATTTTGCAAACCCGTTTATACGATATGCAACGTCAAAAACTGGCGGCAGAACGCGCGGCCACACGCAAATCACAAATCGGGTCGGGCGACCGTTCGGAACGCATACGTACCTATAACTTTCCCCAAAGCCGTATGACTGACCACCGCATTGGTCTAACCCAGCATAATCTAGAAGAAATTCTCTCAGGTTTTGGTTTGGGGGAGGTCATTGAGGCGACGATCAAGGCCGATCAAGCCGAACAGCTGGCAAATTTGGATATGTAATACCGTGAAAACGCTAGAGGCCATGTACCGAGAGGCCAAAGCCCGGTTCACAGAAGTGGAATTGGATACGCCCGAGCTGGATGCACGATTAATCATTGCGCATTATGCGTCCCTCACCTCCGCTGATTTCATTTCCGGCGGAGATCAGGTTTTGGATGAAGCTCTTATTCACGCCATCAATAATGCCCTGACCCGCCGTATGCTGGGCGAACCGGTTTCCCGGATTTTAGGCTATCGGGAATTCTGGGGACTTCCGTTTCGGCTTAGCCCGGATACGCTGGATCCCAGACCCGACACAGAACTTCTGGTTGAACTGGGCATTCAGCATCTATCCGGAAAAAACAAGGCCAGATTGCTGGATTTGGGAACGGGTTCTGGATGTATTGCCCTATCGATTCTTCATGATTGCCCCCAAGCGCACGCCGTGGCGGTGGATATGAGCGAAGGCGCGGTGGCAACCGCACGCGATAATGCGTCTATGCTGGGGCTGTCGGATCGGTGTGAGATACGTCAGGGCAGTTGGTTTGATGTCATTTACGCCGATGAAAAATTTGACCTGATTGTTTCCAATCCGCCTTATATCCGCGAATCTGATATTCCAAATTTGTCCAAAGAAGTTCGGAATCATGACCCGATTCTGGCATTGTCGGGGGGAAAAGAGGGCTTAACCGCCTATCAAACTCTTTTTCCCCAGTTCCAAAAACATCTTATACCCGGGGGGCGTGTCTATCTGGAAATCGGGTTTCATCAAGCAAAAGATGTCATGCGACTCGCGGGCGACTCTCATGCGACTCTGATTCGCGAACATCTTGATCTGGCGGGTGTTTCTCGGGTCATTGAAATCTCATATGGGGAAAACTAATTTTTTTTTTGACAGGTCAATTGATCGGTGAATCCCGGTCACGTTACAGTCATTTCATCAAACGATTTACGAAAGGCTTTAACACTTCGGTTCGCCGGAAGAGGGGTGGAGCTTTTATCGAAAATAGGATCGTTTTTTGGGAAAAACCGATGAATCAGGTACTATGTACGTGTGGATGATTCTGTTGATAGTGAGGTTTAATTAAACCGAATCAATCCCGTAGGTTTTGGGGAAAACTTATTAATTATTACGACAAAGAAAGTTAGGTCACATGAGACACGCAGGTCAGAACAACAGACGCCACCGCCACCGGAATAACAACGGTCAGCGCCGTGGGGGGAATGGAAATGGCGGCGCACCTAACAGAATGCAGGTGTTTGACAGCAACGGCCCAGAAGTACGCATTCGAGGGACGGCCTATCAAATCTGTGAAAAATATCAGGCCTTGGCCAAAGATGCGGCCTCTCAAGGGGACACCGTCATGGCCGAAAGCTATCTTCAGCATGCCGAGCACTATCAGCGCGTTATCAATAGCTGGGGGCTGGAGCAACGCCATCCTCAGGCTGGGACGCAAGGTGTATCTGATCAATCCTTGTCGGATTCTGATGCTTCCGATGAGATGTCCTCGCCGGAGCCGGAAGATGATTTGGGCTTGCCGGTCAGCATTCTGGGGGCAAAACCAGCCGCCCCAGCTGACGCCAACCAAGCTACCGTTTCACGTCCCACTTACGCCCCCCAGAACGAGGAGCGTATGGAACGTGCATAGATGTCGTCGCCCTTATTCCTAAGGGTTTCGATACAAAAAAAGGCAGGTTTTCCTGCCTTTTTTTATGTCCTTGATTTATCTTAACGGCGTATCATGTATAAATAGAAAGACCCAAACATATAAAAGGTATCGCCATGGATTTTGAAAAATTTACCGAAAAGACACGTGGATTTTTGCAAAAGGCACAAACCCTTGCCATGCGCTCAGATCACCAATCGCTGGAACCTGAGCATCTGCTGAAAGTTATGCTCGAAGATGAGGACGCGGTGAGCCTTCGGTTAATCGAAACATCGGGCGGAAAACCGGCACTGGTAAAAAAATCGGTCGAAGCAAATCTGGCCAAACTGCCCAAGGTCACCGGGTCGGGGGCGGGATTGCGTATCTCCAACGATCTGGCCAAAATGCTGGATCAGGCATTGCAACTGGCCGAAAAATCTGGCGACAAGTTCATCACAGCGGAGCGCATCCTTCAGGCCATGGCACTAGCCAAGGGGTCGGGCGTGGCTGATATTCTGGCCACGCAAGGGGTGACGCCGATATCCCTTAATCAGGCGATTAACGACATGCGTAAAGGGCGCACGGCCGATACCGCCAATGCCGAAGGTCAATTCGAAGCGTTAAAAAAATACGCCCGCGATTTAACCGAAGCCGCCCGCATGGGAAAACTGGATCCCACCATTGGCCGGGACGAAGAAATACGTCGCACGGTTCAAATCCTATCCCGCCGGAATAAAAACAATCCCGTATTGATCGGAGAGCCGGGGGTCGGCAAAACCGCGATCGTCGAGGGGCTCGCCCTTCGTATCGTGAATGGCGATGTCCCCGAAAGTCTGAAGAATAAAAAACTGATGTCCTTGGATCTGGGGTCGTTGATTGCCGGGGCAAAATTCCGGGGGGAATTCGAAGAAAGACTTAAAGCTGTACTTGAAGAAGTGAAGTCAGACGACGGAAATATCATCCTTTTTCTGGATGAACTCCATACGCTGGTGGGGGCAGGCAAGGCCGAAGGATCCATGGATGCGGGCAATATGCTAAAACCGGCTTTGGCACGGGGTGAACTTCATATGGTGGGTGCCACTACGCTGGATGAATATCGTAAGCATATCGAAAAGGATGCGGCCTTGGCGCGGCGTTTCCAACCTGTTTTTGTCTCCGAGCCCACGGTGGAAGATACGATATCCATTTTGCGGGGGCTGAAGGAAAAATACGAAGCGCATCATGGCGTGCGCATTACGGATTCGGCGATCGTCAGTGCCGCCACCTTGTCACACCGGTATATCACGGATCGTTTTTTACCTGATAAGGCGATCGATCTGGTGGACGAGGCGGCCTCGCGTTTGCGTATGCAGGTTGATTCTAAACCCGAAGCCATAGACGAGTTGGATCGCCGGATTGTTCAAATGAAAATTGAACGCGAAGCTCTGGGCAAGGAAAAAGATTCCGGGTCAAAGGATCGTTTGGAAAAATTAAAAAAAGAACTGTTGGATTTGGAAAAAAAATCAGCCGATTTAACAAGCCAGTGGCAAGCTGAAAAAAGTAAGTTATCTATCGCACAAAAGGCCACTGAAGAGTTGGATCGTGCCCGAATTGAATTAGAACGGGCCGAACGTGATTCAGATTGGGGCAAGGCGTCTGAGATCAAGTACTCCCGCATACCCGCGTTGGAACAAAAACTATCTGAAGCGGCCAAGGCGTCATCTGCCGCCATGATCA
>CAZZGO010000113.1:0-4564 GCA_964654245.1 uncultured Pseudobdellovibrionaceae bacterium
ATGACCCAATGTTTGTTTTTTTTGCGGTAAGGGCACCACTGAACAAGAGGCCTTACGCTCGGCACTTCTTCAATGTGCAGATATTTTACTGACCTTTCCCTCGCTGGTGGTCGAACTCATAGAACTGGCGCCGGACGGTCACCATTATGATGCGCATATTCGCGTGATGGCGATCGCCAAGGAGTCTGTGGTGTCGAGCGGGGGTGCCAAACAAAAACCACCCGGTAAAGACTATGTCCCCAAAAGCCCGGAACATATTAAATCCGGGAACCCGAATGAGTGGCGTCCGATTGGCATGACCCATGAGAATTTTTTGATGCCATTGAATTTCGGGGAAATGGCCAATGCGGGGGCGCTTCCGGATATCCCGACCCAAGATTTCCACCAGGCACAGAAACTTCATTTTACCCCGGATGAAGCCCGGGATTACTATGTCGCCCAGCATGACGCCAAAACTATGCGGGATCTGTTAAAACCCAGCCCAGACGAAACTTGAAAAACGACCCCTTCACACCCAAGTCTTTTAACGGTATCCTGTAAACGTCACGAGAGAACAAAAATGGCCGAATTTACCCTTCCCAAAAACTCGAAAATCAAGTCTGGCCGAAAAGTCGATGCCGCCAAGGGGGCAAAGCGGAAAAAAACATTCAAGGTCTATCGTTATGACCCCGAAGATAAACAAAATCCGCGCCTGGATGAATTTACCATTGATCTGGATCAATGCGGGCCGATGGTGCTGGATGCCATTATTCACATCAAGAATGATATTGATTCAACCCTGACGTTTCGTCGTTCCTGCCGAGAGGGTATTTGCGGTTCCTGTGCGATGAATATTGATGGCCGCAATACGCTGGCCTGTTTGAAACCCATTGCCGAAGTTTCTGGTGATGTCAAAATTACCCCGCTTCCGCATATGCCGGTAGTGAAAGATTTGGTGCCGGATTTAAATCATGCCTATGCCCAGTATGCCTCGGTTGAGCCATGGATGAAAACGGAAACGCCCGCGCCCACACGTGAACGTTTGCAAAGCCCTGAAGATGCGGATCGCTTGAATGGAACGGATGGTAAAGGACCTTCAGGGTGTATTTTATGTTTCTGCTGTTCGACATCCTGCCCTAGCTATTGGTGGAACCCCGATAAGTTTTTAGGCCCAGCTATTTTGTTGAATGCATGGCGATGGATTACGGATACGCGGGATGAAGCCACGGGCGAGCGTTTAGATCAACTGGATGATGCCTTTAAATTATACCGGTGCCACACGATCATGAACTGCACCAATGCCTGTCCGAAAGATTTAAATCCGGCGAAGTCCATTGCTGAGATCAAGAAATTGATGGTAGAGCGTCAAACATAACGCGTTTCATAACAAGGGGGGACTATGCTTAATCTTGAAATCAATTTCTTCGCATTTTTTGCGTCCGGTATTGTGGCGTTTTTACTGGGGATTTTGTGGTATCATCCGAAAATTATGGGCGCGCGCTGGCTGGCCGTACGTGGTAAAAAGCGCGAGGATATGGACACAAGCCCGCTTCCTTTTATTGCGTCCTTCTTTTTGTGGGTGCTGACAGCCTGCTTTTTTTCATTTCTGGCGCAGTTTTTGGGCATCAATACGGCCGCTGGTTATTTTGCTTTATCGTGTTTGTTATGGGTGGCTTTTGCGATGCCGCCGGCCTTGATGGGCGCGCTTTATACGGGATACCCGTTCGAAGCGGTGGCAATCGATACGGCCTATCAACTCGGCGGATATTACCTGATCGCCATTGTGCATATCATCTTTTTATATGTTTGATAGGGGGTTTATTCAATAAACCCGATGCGGGCTTCACAATCTGCCCGTGATAACACAAGGTCACCTTGAACCATATCCAATGTCTGTTTACATACGGTTGTGCCTTCGAACGGCATAAAATCTGTGGGGCTGACAGGCATCTGTCCCCGTTCGTTGGTGATGGTTTCAATATCGGCAGATTGACCATCTGGGCGGATGCTATGAGCATACAATTTAACGCTGGAGGTATAATCCCGCATTTGTTTTCTGCCTGAAATCACATTGGAAATGAATTGTTCTTTATTTAACATGATATCCTTGGGAGTCGGGGGGTGCCCCGGAATTTCATATAAAACAGAACTGGCAAACCGGCCTGTATCACTCAAATGTTTGGTTAGATAGGCAGAGATATCTTGATCCGTTCGGGTATTTGTTTGATGTGTCAATGCGGTCGTTTCATCCAGAAATTTTTGAATGGCCACCGGGGTAATACGGTCATTGGCCTTTGCCGCCGGGACAGGCAGGATAATCATTGCGGCAACCGCCATTTTTAAAAGATGCATCGTTTTTCCCCCTGTCAGAATGAATATTCTTTTTCCATGATAACGCGTTTTCTTTTGCCAGAAAGTAAACAGGATTTAAAAAAACAAACATATATTCAATAAAATTTTTTGCAGAGAGACAAAAAAATTAATATTTTATTTACCCTGTTTCAGGAGAGGCTAAAGATCAATATCAAGCCCAATATCCAATGATCGGGGTGAATGGGTCAGGGCACCGACAGAAATCAAATCAACTCCTGTTTCCGCGACGGCACGAACGGTTTCGGCATTGATATTTCCTGAAGCTTCGGTCTGGCAGGACGTACCTACCAGCATAACGGCTTTTTTCAAGGTCGGAATGTCCATATTATCAAGCAGAACCGCATCTACCTCTAAATTTAAGGCTTCGGTTAATTGATCCAGCGTGTCCACTTCCACTTCAATCCGAACCATATGGCCGATACGCCGGCGAACCCGGTCAACCGCATCCCGAATACTTCCGGCAACGGCGATATGATTGTCTTTGATCAAAACACCGTCATCCAGACCAAAACGATGATTGATACCGCCGCCAGATCGAACCGCACGTTTTTCAAGAACCCGCAAATTCGGCGTTGTTTTGCGCGTACAGCAAATTTTGGCGGGCGTGCCTTTAACAGCCACAACCATGCTATGGGTGAGAGTGGCAATCCCGGAAAGCCGCTGAACAAGGTTAAGCGCGACCCGCTCGGCCATTAAAATGGCTCTGGCGGAGCCTTCGATCGTCATCAATGTCTGTCCTGATTCCGCCAGGTTTCCTTCGGCAACGGATGTGATCAAGAGTGTGGGGTCTGTGAGTTTAAACGCCATCACAGCTGGATCAATGCCTGAGATAATCCCCCCTTTACGGGCACGCATAACAGCTTTGGTTTTTTGGGTTGGGGGGATAATGCTTTCGGTCGTGATATCGCCGCGATGTCCGAGATCTTCCAGCAGTGCCGCTTTGACAATAGGTTCAATCACGAGCGGATGAAGGGATGATTCAGCCATGATTATTTGCTAAGCTCCAGCATGCGCTCAACCGCCACCCGGGCGCGAACGGCGATGACTGGGTCAACCGTAATTTCAGGTGTTTCATGGCGCAAACATTCTAAGATCTTGGGGAGCGTAATGCGCTTCATATGCGGGCATAACTGGCATGACCGCACAAATTCCGTGCTGGGCGTGGTGGCGGCAACATTATCACTCATGGAACATTCGGTGATGAGTACCACTTTGGCCGGTTTATGTGTTTCCAGATGTTCGATCATCTGCTGGGTAGACCCCGTATAGTCAGACGCCGTTAAAACATCGGGCGGACATTCCGGATGGGCCAGAACTTGCACACCCGGATATTGTGAACGAAAACGCGTGATGTCATCTGCGGTAAAGCGTTCATGCACCATGCAACTGCCGGCCCAGAAATGAATTTTCTTTTTTGTTTTTGTTTGAACATACTGTGCCAGATATTGATCCGGGATCATCAGGACTTCATCGGCATCCAGGGCGTTGACGATTTTGACGGCATTGCCGGACGTACAGCAGACATCGCTCTCGGCCTTCACCTCAGCTGACGTGTTGACATACGTCACAATTGGCACGCCTGGATAACGCTCACGGAGCAACCGTACATCTTTGGCCGTAATGCTTTCGGCCAGAGAACACCCAGCCTTGAGATCCGGAAGCAAAACTTTTTTATCCATGCATAAAACTTTGGATGTTTCCGCCATGAAATGTACGCCGCACTGGACGATGATATCGCCTTGGGTCTTGGCGGCCTCACGGGCCAAGGCGAGGGAATCGCCGACGATATCGGCGATGCCATGAAAAATATCTGGGGTCATATAATTATGCGCCAGAATGACCGCGTTTTTCTCGCGCTTTAAACGGTTAATCTCGGCGATATAGGGTGCCAGCGTTTCCCAATGATCAGCCGTATATTGATCCTTGAGCAGGGCATGTACAGACGCAGTCTCCCGCGCCACATCCGAAGTATAAGACAAGTTCGTCATAATGCCCCTTTTGTAATGGAATTGGGGCGCGAATGCAAAGAAATCAAGGGGCAGGCGGAGAAGGCTTTATTCTTCGCTCGCCCATTTTCGGCGCATGATCGACATGTTGATATGGGGGATTCCGCGCTTTTCTTCAAATTTCTCATAATATTGCTGGTGATATTCTTCCGCCACCCAGACCTGTGTCAAAGGCTCCAGAGTCGTGACGATCGGGTCTTTCCAGA
>CAZZGO010000114.1:0-4544 GCA_964654245.1 uncultured Pseudobdellovibrionaceae bacterium
ACGGCACTTTGTACGTGAGCCAACGCTCTCATCAGGGCGGCGCGATCAATACTCAATTTCATGGGCGAATCATCCGTTTGAAAAATGTCAAGAATTCCAAAGAAATATAGCAATATTAACGTGTCCCGCCAAGCGGTTTTGTCCTCTTTTCCCGTGTGATTTATAGGGAGATAGGCGCAAGAAAAACGGGGCAGTTACGCCCCGTTTCGTGAAATCGTCCATAGGCCGGATATTATCCCGTCAAGGCGCGGCGGATCACTTCGACATCCTGTGCAAAAGACGGGTCTTCCCCCACCAGTTCTTCGACCTTGCGTACCGCATGCATCACCGTTGTATGGTCACGGCCGCCGAATTTACGCCCAATTTCAGGCAGGCTTCGCGCGGTGAGCTGTTTTGACAAGAACATGGCGACCTGACGGGGACGCGCCACATTGCGCGCCCGGCGCGCCGAATGCATATCCCCCAGTTTAATATTATAATGTTCAGCCACTTTGCGCTGAATTTCATCAATGGTAATCCGGCGATCGTGGGAACGAAGCAGATCAGACAGAACATCCTGAGTTGTTTCCAGGGTGATTTCCTGCTGGGCGACATCGGCATGCGCCACAATCCGGTTCAAAGCGCCTTCCAGTTCACGGATATTGGAAATGACCTTAAGGGCCAAAAATTCCAGCACCGATTCCGGCACCTTGGCTTGAAGCTGATCCCGCTTGGCCTTCAGAATGCCCAAACGTAATTCATACGTGCTGGGTTGAATATCCGCCACCAGCCCCCATGACAGGCGGGAACGCAAACGTTCATCCACCCCGGCCAGATCCCCCGGTGCCCGGTCTCCCGATATGATGATTTGCTTGTTCTGATCCACGAGCGCGTTAAACGTATGGAAAAATTCCTCCTGTGTGGATTCCTTACCGCCGATGAACTGAATATCATCAATCATCAAGACATCGACTGAGCGGAAAAATTCCTTGAATGCCATCGTATCATTCGAACGTAAGGCCTTGACGAACTGATACATGAATTTTTCAGCAGACAGATACATCACCTTTTTTTCAGGCTTTTTGGTGCGCAATTCCCAAGCAATCGCATGCATCAAATGTGTTTTCCCAAGGCCCACACCCCCATAGATAAACAGTGGATTGAAAGGCACAATGGCACTTTCCACCACCCGGCGTGCCGCTGCATGCGCCAGCGCATTGGGCTTACCGACGACAAAACTGTCGAACGTGAACCGGGCATCCAGTGGCGATGCCAGTTCAAACGGATCTGTCTGACCGTCCAGAACCGGGGCATCATGCCCCTTGCCATTCTGATTAGATTTGGCCGGCTTTGTTTTTTCCGCCGCATCTTCCAGCGCGGCCATATTCTGAACGACCACAATTTCAAGCCGTTTGATTTCGGGGTTTTTTTGACCACACATTTCAAGGATACGCTTAGCATAGTGGGTTTGAATCCAATCCCGCATGAAACGCGTGGGTACGGAAACTTCTAATGTGCCATGATAGCAGGCTTGAAGTGTCAGGGGCTTGAGCCAGCTCCGGAAGACTGTTTCGCCAAATTCACTACGCAAGGCCTTGTGAACGTCATTCCAGGATTTCAGAATGTCAGCACCCGGAGCAAAGGAATCAGGAGCTTTTTTTGTTTTGCCCTTATTTGAACTCAGACCACTCGAATTAACATTACCAACTTCAGACATGTGTATCGGCTCCACTCACACTTAAAAATTTTGAAATACGTATAAAACAAAAAAGACAATAAATCCCCTGGCCGATTTATATCGGCCATTTATGCTTTATATGATTTGCTTAACAACAGGTACGGATACAAAATGACAATCTTTGGAATAAGACGACTTGTATCCTTTCCCCTCCAATTTTTTCTGCTTACACAGAAAAAAGAAACACACTCTAACTTTTTACCTAAAGTTTGTGGGGGTGATTTTTTTGTTTCCCCTTATGTATCACGCTTACGAACAACACATATTTAAACGCTTTTTTTATACGCTGTTAGAAGATGATTTAAAAACACTAGTCCCATTTTTTTTTGTGGGCAACTGAAAAAATTTAAAAAATGAAAAAAGAAATATTTTTTCTATTTTTCTTTTTTGTTGTTTAATGCCAACTATTTTATTATTAAAAAACCCCGGAGATTTTTCGGGGTTTTAATAACATGTTCTCAAAGAATTTTTTCTTTAAAATTATGCGGCTTTCATAGCCTTGATACGCGCTGAAAGACGAGAGATCTTACGGGAAGCTGTCTTCTTTTTCATGATGCCTTTGGCGGCGCCGCGCTGAATTTCCGGGCGCACAGCTTTCAAAGCAGCTTCAGCGGCACTTGCATCACCTGAAGCGATCGCGATTTCTACTTTTTTCGTGAAGGTGCGCACGCGGCTTTTGCGGGCACCATTAATAACCGCACGACGAGCATTGCGGCGGATACGGACTTTTGCGGAAGCATGATTAGCCATGTTTATGTGTTCCAAAAAAACTGTTAATAAGATGGTGAGTTGTACGCGTCCGGCGCCGGGTTGTCAAGCAAAAGGGCGGGGGCAAAAATATCATATTTATCAAGGGGATGGAGAGATATATAACCGCACAATACCGGGGGTATCCCATCCATCAATCACGATGTGCAGGATTTCCCCCTCTCGGAGAAAGAAACCATCGCCCTGCGCCTGCCAGCCAAAAGAGGGCAAAATCTGCTGATAAAAACGTAAGATATCGGGGGCGTTGATCCCGGAAAACGTCGCGCCCGCCTCGGCCACACGTCCCTGCGGACTCTCGAAATTGAGGGATAATTCAGGGATCTCCTTTAAACCGGGCATCCGGGGCACATCATACAGACTATCGAAAAAATCTGTTGTCCCCTGCGCCTGTGCTTTGGTCATAAATAAACACCCGACTAAAATCAGGATCATAGGGCAACCCAACACCCGCTGAATATGTTTCATGTTTGCACCTGCGGACAGAAAAACGTCGATCTTCCCCCTTGAACAATACGCTTGATCCCACCTGTTTTTAAAATATTACACGCACAAGCTGTGCATGACTTACCCTCACAATCATAGACACGAAAATCATGCTGAAAATATCCGCTTTCGCCGCTCACTTGCCGATAATCCTTCAGTGTACTGCCCCCTGCCCTTATCGCACGATCCAGAACAGATTGCAGAGCGTCTGTGAGTTTTTCACATTCCTGTTCCGTGAGCGTCGCCGCAGAACGCCCCGGATGAATGCGGGATTCATATAGCGCCTCGCAGGCATATATATTCCCGATACCCGCCACGATATGTTGATCGAGCAAAGCCTGTTTAATGGCCGTTTTTTTACCTTGAAGCCGTTGATGGAGCACGCGTCCTGAGAAATCAGACGACAACGGCTCTGGCCCCAGTGAACGAAACACGGCATGTGTGGGTATTTCCAATTCCCGGATCAACAGCACAAAACCAAAACGGCGCGTATCATTGAGGATCATCTGCGTTTTATCTTCGAGACGTATTCTGAAATGATCGTGTTTTTCCAGCGTATCTTGGGGTGTTGTCCGAATACGTCCGGACATGCCCAGATGAATGACAAGGCACCAGCCTTCGGTCACCTGTATCAGAATATACTTTGCCCGGCGGGATATGCCGGTAATCCTGTGATTTTTTAATTTTCTCTGCATATTGGCGGGAAAGGGAAGCCGCAGATTTTTCCGGTAAGTATCGACAGATAGAATTTTTTTGCCAACCAGACACGCCCTCAAGCCACGGACAACGGTTTCAACTTCGGGGAGTTCAGGCATTCAAAAACCTTAACGGAGAGGTTCCCACACCGCAATACCTGTCTCGATCAGGGATAAAAGCGGGCTGTCGCTGGGGCGATAAACGCCTGAGGGAACGATCTCGTCATCCGGATGCATAAACACCAAATTATTACGTTGACGAGAGACCAGAATAGGAAATTCCGATTGGGTTAAGGCATCATAATCAATATTGGGTGCCCCTTCCGGCACTTCGGGCGCACCCCAAGCGGGGTTCGGATAAAAAACAAGAATATCCTTGATCAGGCGGTAGGTGCCGTTTGAATATCGGCGCGATAAATTGGGGTTTTCGAACGAAATGATAATCCGGTACACATTATTTTCAATCTGAAGTACCGCCTTGCCGCCATCAATGGCGGTCTGCCACATGCCCGTGATAGCCGATTCCTTGATATTTTCCTGACGTTCGCGCGACACGTTCACTTTGGGTTCAGGCTCTGCGCGCGCGCGTGTTTCCTGTGTCATGCTGTTGAGTGTATCCACCATATTTTCTTCCGCAGGTGTCGCGGCAGGCGTGGTGCCATTTTCAGGCGGTGCCGGCGTGCGCATATTCAGCGCGAGCAAAAGAGTCGCCGTCACGGCCAAAACGCCAAAGCCCAACACGACAAAGCCCATCCATCTGGATTGCGCCGAGAGTTGAGGCGTAGGTTTTTTTCTACGCCGCGGCGCAGAAGGCCCAGAAGACAAAGGGTCTTTCGGCAAGGGTGAAGCCGGATCAGTCATAACAAGAGTATGCGCGAGGA
>CAZZGO010000115.1:0-4508 GCA_964654245.1 uncultured Pseudobdellovibrionaceae bacterium
CGCACCAGCCGTTCGTCGTCCGATAACATATCGTTTAATAACAGGGGATCTTGCCTCGCCGTCATCATCTTTCGCCCAGACAACGCACAGATCGGCAATCGGGCTATTGGTGATCCATTGTTTGCCCCCCGAGACGTGATAGCCGCCCGGTACCTTTTTGACCCGTGTTTTCATGGATGACGGGTCAGACCCGCCATCGGGTTCAGTTAATCCAAAACATCCGATAAATTCACCAGATGCCAGTTTTGGCAGGAATTTTTGCTTTTGCTCCTCTGATCCAAAAAGATAAATGGGATACATCACGAGTGAGCTTTGAACCGACACGGCAGACCGGTATCCGCTATCGACCCGTTCCATTTCCCTTGCAATCAATCCATAAGCCACCTGAGAGACCCCGGGACATCCATATCCTTCGATCGTTGCCCCCAGCAGGCCGATTTTGCCCATCTCCCGCATCAGCCCGGGGTCAAAGCTTTCGTGCCGGTTGGCCATCACAATACCGGGCAATAATTCATTCTGGGCGAAATCCCGGGCAGAATCCCGCACCAGCCGTTCGTCGTCCGATAACATATCGTTTAATAACAGGGGATCTTGCCAATCAAAGGTGATTTTCTGTGTCATGGGAATAGTATAGCGTATTTTTGGTTAATTTTGATTTGGTTTTACGATGCACGATATCCTTCCCGGCCGGGAAATCATCTTCGAAGTTCTGCCCATGGGGGCCATTCTGCGGATTAACGCGATGGATGTGATCACCGCCGTGGAAATCACGATCCAAGCCCCCCTTGGCACCGCGGAAATCATATGGCAACGCAATGCGGCCAAACGGCTGGCGTATGTTCTGCGTAAAAAAGGATTGATTGAATAAGGCCAAAATCCTATATGTTTTCCATGTCCTTAACGGTAGCCATTGCCAGTGATCACGCGGGTTTCGCGTTAAAAGAATATATCCGGGAAAAATTTGCATATATGCCGGTCACGTGGCTGGATCTCGGCACCTATTCCCCGGATCGGGTGGATTATCCTGATTTTGGTCATAAACTGGCGCAGGCCGTGGCCAGCGGTCAGGTGTCATGGGGCATTGCCATTTGCGGAAGCGGGATTGGTATTTCCATTGCCTGTAATCGCCATGCGGGGGTGCGTGCCGCCCTGTGTACAGATGCGCGTATGGCCGAACTGGCGCGCGCGCATAACGATGCCAATGTGTTATGTCTGGGGGAGAGATTAACCCCGCCGGAACAGGCACTAGACATGATCAAGGTTTTTTTAACATCGGCATTTGAGGGCGGCCGACATATCGCCCGTATTGAAAAACTGGGATAACAACTGGAAAGGCATACCCCATGAACATGACACAGAGAGCGGAGACACACATGACAGGCGATAACAGCTTTTTTCAAGCGGACTTAAAGGCAGTTGATCCGGATGTCTTCAACGTCATTCAAAAAGAAGCCGAGCGTCAACAATATCAGATTGAATTGATTGCCTCTGAAAACATTGTCTCTAAAGCCGTGCTGGAGGCTCAAGGGTCTGTCCTGACCAACAAATACGCCGAAGGGTATCCGGGTAAACGTTATTATCAGGGGTGTGAGTTTGTGGACATGACCGAACAACTGGCGATTGATCGTCTGTGCAAATTGTTCGGGTGTAAATTTTCCAATGTTCAGCCACATTCTGGCGCCAATGCCAATCAGGCGGTGTATCTGGCCTTAATGAATCCGGGTGATACATTTTTGGGCATGGATCTGGCGCATGGCGGGCATTTGACACATGGATGCCCGGTCAACCAATCCGGTAAGTGGTTTAAGGCCGTGACATACGGAATCAACGATCAAGGCTTGATCGATTATGACGTGGTTGAAAAACTGGCCATCGAACATAAACCGAAAATGATCATCGCGGGGGCTTCGGCTTACGCCCGGGTGATTGATTTCAAACGCTTCCGCGACATTGCCGATAAGGTTGGCGCGGTGTTATTCGCCGATGTCGCGCATTATGCCGGGTTGATTGTGGGCGGCGTGTATCCCAGCCCATTCCCCCATGCGCATGTCGTCACCACCACCACGCATAAAACCCTTCGCGGGCCCCGTGGCGGTGTCATCATGACGAATGACGAAGACATGGCGAAAAAAATCAATTCTGCTGTGTTCCCGGGTCTTCAAGGGGGGCCTTTGGAGCATGTCATTGCGGCTAAGGCGGTAGCCTTTGGCGAAGCGCTCAAGCCTGATTTTAAAATCTATGCTCAGAACGTTCTGGCCAATGCCCGGGTGCTGGCCGATACGCTCAAGGCCGGGGGGCTGGATATCGTGTCCGGGGGGACAGACTGCCATATGATGCTGGTGGATTTACGCCCCAAGAAAATCACGGGTAAGGCGGCTGACCTTGCGCTGGAACATGCCGGGATCACCTGTAACAAAAACTCTGTCCCGAATGACCCGGAAAAACCATTTGTGACATCGGGTATTCGTCTCGGGACACCCGCAGGCACCACGCGCGGTTTTGGTCCCGCCGAATGGAAAGACATCGGCGCTATGATCCTGGAGGTACTGGACGGTCTGGCCAAAAACGGTGCCGAAGGCAATCATGAGGTTGAAAAAGCCGTTCGCGCCAAAGTCAAAGCCTTGTGTGAACGCTTCCCCATCTACCGCTGATGCGTTGCCCGTTCTGCGGTCATGAAGAAACTCAAGTCAAGGATAGCCGTCCATCGGATGACGGCGCGTCCATTCGCCGGCGTCGTTCGTGCCCGTCCTGCGGGGGACGGTTTACTACGCATGAACGAATCCAGCTCCGCGAGATTATGGTGACCAAATCGGATGGCACCACGCAGGCGTTTGATCGTGATAAAATTCATCGTTCCATGCGGGTCGCCTTACGTAAGCGCCCGGTGACATTGGATCAGATTGAAAAAGCGGTGACCGGAATCGTTCGGCAGGTTGAAAGTAGCGGGGAGACCGAAACCACCACGCAGGATATCGGGCATATTGTGATGAACGCGCTGGTGGAACTCGATATCGTGGGATATATCCGATATGCGTCGGTGTATAAAGATTTCCGGGAACCTGAAGAGTTCAGTAAATTCGTGGCCGAAATCCAGAATCTTCAACACGAAAAAAACCTGAAAGCCGAATGACCCTCTTTCCCCCGACTCTCTCCGCGCGCGATATTCACTTTATGCGGGTATCGATGGGCTTGGCGCGTCAAGGGTGGGGGCGTGTATGGCCGAACCCGGCCGTGGGATGCGTGATCGTGAAAGACGGCCATGTCGTGGGACGTGCCCGCACTCAAGATGGCGGCAGACCGCATGCCGAAACGGTGGCGCTCGCTCAGGCAGGGGATCAGGCTCGCGGCGCGGATGTCTATGTGACGTTGGAGCCCTGTGCGCATCACGGTAAAACACCACCCTGCGCCGAAGCCTTGATTCAAGCCGGGGTACGCCGGGTGCTCGTGGGGGTCGAAGATCCTGATCCGCGTGTGAACGGAAAGGGGATCGAAAAACTTCGTCAGGCGGGGATCATTGTGGAAACGCCCGTCATGGCTGAAGCCTGCCGGGAGATCAATTTAGGGTTTTTTCTGAAAACGACGGAACGCCGTCCGATGATCACGCTTAAAACCGCGAGCACATTGGACGGGTATGTAGCGATGGCTTCGGGTGAATCCCAATGGATCACCGGGGAAATCGCGCGTGCCTATGGCCGGCTTGAACGGGCAGAACATGATGCCGTGGCGGTCGGGGTGGGTACCATTCTCGTGGATAATCCGGCCCTGACTTCGCGTCTATCGGCGAGGGGTCATGAACCAATCTGCGTTATTTTTGACACGAATTTGCGTTCGCCATTTGACGCAAGTATCTTCAAAAACACTGATAAAAGAAATGTTTGGATGGTGTGTCAGGACAAAGCAGATGAAGACCAGCTGACCCGGTTCACCGATCTGGGTGTTCGGGTGATCCGCGTGGCAACACAAGACACACATCTCGACCTTAAACAGGCCGTATCGGCTTTGGCCGAGGCGGGATTAACCCGGGTATTGGTCGAAGGGGGAGCCACCTTGATGACGGCCTTAATCAAGAGGGGGCTTTATGATCGGCTCTTGTGGTTTCGGTCGCCGGATGTGGTGGGAGCCGGAGCCCGTCCTGCCATCGGCGATATCCATATCCATGCCCTGTCAGAACGTTTAGGGCATGTCCGTGAGGAAATACGTATGCTGGGCACGGATATACTGGAAATTTACCACAGAAAGCCTTAAGTTCCCGCCATGTTTACCGGAATCATCACGGCGATAGGCACGGTGGAGCGCATTGATACAGATCGCGGCGATCGCCGCCTTGTGATCAAGTCGCCCCATGACATGTCGCAGGTACAGCTGGGGGCATCTATGGCCTGTTCGGGCGTATGCCTGACGGTGGTGGCGCGGGATCAACATCTATTTGCGGTTGATGTTTCGGCGGAAACACTGTCGAAAACCACATTGGGGGCATGGACGCCCGGGTCGCGGGTGAATTTGGAACG
>CAZZGO010000116.1:0-4292 GCA_964654245.1 uncultured Pseudobdellovibrionaceae bacterium
GGAAGAAGGATTGATCCCGGATAAATATCGACGGCGCGCTCTTGAGCGAACATAGTAAAGAAAACAGCTATTTCTTCTAATAAATAAGCACAGGAGTGTTCTTGAAATAAGATAAAGTCTGAATCAGTCAGTTCCGGAAAACGTTTTAAACGGCGACTCCAAAATACATTAATCTCTTGCTCTACCTGATTTTTAAAGTTTTCATCTGCTTGATAAAGATTCTGAATTTTTTGACGCCAGATGTTTGAATCAGAAAATTTTTTCCAATCCTCCCATCTAAAAATTTCATAATTCGGCAGACATTCTATCACCGCTTTATTTCTATCTAGCCATAAATCTCCCTCTTTGAGCGCATAATCAAATGCTTGAAATTTAGACAAATAAGAAAAATTATGGCGTTGCAGTGTGTCATTGACACAAATAATCACTTTCTCAAATCTAGACTTTGCCCAATCCATTGTGGCCTTAAACTTGTCACCTTCGTGATATTCTTGGCCAACACTGATATGAAATCTGGCGACGTCATAAGCATGCCATCCCGCACCGTTTTTGACGCGAACAACATATTGACCTGTTTGCGGCGGAAATGACTTAAAATCTCTCTTCACTTGTCGTTACCAATGGTTGTTCGAGAAGGCTCCAAAGAATATTGAAAGTATTACGTTGAATAGCGGCATTTAAAGGATCAATACGAATAAGTGCTCGATTAAAATTTGACGTTTCTGTTGCAATTCGATCCCCATAAACTAAAGAAACGCGATTGATGAAATATCCTTTGGGGATATAACGATATTCCTCAAGTGGCCCCAAGATGTAGGTATTTCCCTGCTCAATCAACTGACGCATTTTGATGCCTTGCTTACGCATCTGACGATAAAAATCATTGACGGACTTCGGGGAAACTTGATCATTAGCATACATAATCAAAAGTTCAGGGTTTTTGACTTGTCGCAAATGTTCTTCGGCATCTTGAAGCAATTTCATGTAACAAGATTCATGTGTATCACCTTCGACGAAGAAAACAGGGTTCTCGACATACTCAATACCCTTATCGGTAAAAATGACGCCGGATTTTTCAAAGGCATGAATGATTTTTTTTTGCGTACGCGCCGTGGATTCCACGTCGCCCCGTTCAACCTTCTGAATCCCCTGAAGAGATAAATCTGACTTTTCTGCCAAATCATCTTGCGTCCAGTTTAAAAAGGCGCGTCCTGCCCGTATTTTTCCAGCAAAGTCCATAAAAGTAGTTATAAACACTATTATTATAGTTTCAATGATTATTTTTAATGCTTTTTTAATAAATTATGACTATAAATAACACACCGCGCAGGATGGTGTGGGGTAAAAAACAACGGATAATAGGGATTAAGTCTATGAAAATATTAAAAGAAACACTGATTGAACGTCTGCGTAGCCGTCTGGCACCAGCTCATGCCGTGAAGATGATCTACACGCTTCAGCGTGCCACCCGCCAGAGCGGCATTGATTATATGGCCGTCAAAGAGGCGTCAGAGATGGTAGAACGTTACAAATCAGAGACCAAGCTGGCGATCCGTCAACTTCGTCGGTGGGAAAGCCGCAAAGCCCCGGAATCTCTGGCTGAAGGCCGAATTCTGAAGACGATAGCACGCCAAAATGCCGCCCATTATTTAGATGCCCGCCGGGAATACCATGATTTGGTCGCCCTGGCTTTGATGAAATATCACGCCGCGCCCAGCAACCAGAATTAACATAAGGGTTAAAATATTTCCTCGTTGTACCCTTTAACCCCGCCGGATCTCCCCCCGGCGGGGTTGTTCTTTAGCGCGGGGGCGTCGTCATTTCTGACCTGTTCGGGGGTGTCCTGACATCGTGGAAAAAACCCTTCCCTTCGCCCCCCCCATCCGCTACAACACTCGCGACTTTGCCAAGGCCGGGCTGCGCGCCTTATCAAACCTTGCCAAATGTCTATTTCATATAAGACAAGGAAGTAACACAACATGGCACATATCGCCGCAAACTTAAAAGACAGAGAAGACTCCCGGGAGTTCGCCCAATTATTGGCTGACTCGATGGGGGAGAGTAAAAAATTTGATGGTAACGTCGTAAAGGGCCGGATCATTTCCATTGAAAATGATGCGGTCGTCATTGACGTCGGTTTGAAATCCGAAGGACGTATTCCTCTTCGTGAATTTTCAATGCCCGGTCAGGAACCGGAAGTCCGCGTGGGCGACGAAGTCGAAGTCTTCGTTGAACGCATGGAAAATAAAGAAGGCCAAACCTCCCTCTCCCGTGAGAAAGCTCGCCGGGAAGAAGTTTGGATTGAACTCGAAAAATCCCACACCAAAGGTGAACGTGTCACCGGGGTTATTTTCGGCAAAGTCAAAGGCGGTTTCACCGTCGATCTGGGCGGCGCGATTGCGTTCCTGCCAGGATCTCAGGTGGATATCCGTCCCGTACGCGATGTCTCCCCCCTGATGGGCACACCGCAACCTTTCATGATTTTGAAAATGGATCGTCCGCGCGGCAACATCGTTGTCTCTCGCCGAGCCATTCTTGAAGAATCACGTCAGGATGCACGCTCTGACCTGCTCGAAGGCATCCGCGAAGGTTCCGTCGTTCAAGGGGTGGTCAAAAACATCACCGATTACGGCGCGTTCATTGATCTGGGCGGCGTTGATGGATTGTTGCACGTCACGGATATTTCGTGGAAACGTGTGGCTCACCCGTCCGAAGCTCTCACCATTGGTCAAACCCTCAATGTTCAGGTTATTCGCTACAACGCGGAAAATCAGCGTATCTCGCTGGGCTTGAAACAACTGGAAGGTGATCCATGGGAAGGCGTTAAATCCAAATACCCTGTGGGCGCACGTCTGAAAGGCCGTGTGACGAACCTGACGGATTACGGAGCGTTCGTTGAACTGGAAAACGGAATCGAAGGTTTGGTTCACGTCTCTGAAATGTCCTGGACAAAGAAAAACGTTCATCCGAACAAACTGGTCTCCACCTCTCAGGAAGTGGAAGTCATTGTGCTCGAAGTGGATAGCGACAAACGCCGCATTTCGCTGGGCATGAAACAATGTCAGGAAAACCCCTGGACAGGTTTTGCCGAAAAATTCCAAGAAGGCCAGACCCTCGAAGGGGAAATCCGCAACATCGCCGAATTCGGCATGTTCGTCGCGATGACCTCGGACATCGATGGTATGGTGCACCTCTCGGATATTTCATGGGAAGACCAGACCGAAGAAGCCCTCAAGGCGTACAAAAAAGGCGACATGGTTAAGGTCAAAGTGCTGGAGATCGACCCCGCGAAAGAACGCGTGGCACTCGGGATCAAGCAACTGACTAATGATCCGCATGAAGGTGCCCTGAAAGGGATGGCCAAAGGCGCGGTTGTCACCTGCACGGTATCGGCCATCACGGATGGCGGTATCGAGGTCACGGTGAATGACGGTCTGACTGGCTTCATCAAAAAGGCGGATCTATCCCGTGAGCGTTCGGAACAACGTCCGGATCGTTTTGCTGTCGGCGAAAAAGTCGATGCCAAGATCCTGACGGTCGATTCCAAAAAACGTACGCTTTCCCTGTCCATCAAGGCACGGGAAATCGACGAGGACAAAGCCGCTCTCGAAGCATTCGGTTCCACGGAATCAGGTGCATCTCTGGGCGATATTCTGGGTGCCGCGCTGGGTAAATCCGGCGGTGCTTCGGCCGACGACGCCAAGGCAAAAAAAGCACCGGCCAAAAAGCCCTCTGCTAAAAAAGCCAAGGATGACGCTGGCACAGAAACCGACGGCGAATAAGCGCGCCGTGACATGACAAGATAATCTGGGCTCCATCTCCTTCGTTTGGTCCCGGGTTTGGTAGGATCAGGCCGGTGTCCCCTCACCGGCCTGATTTTTTTGGTAATTCCTGTGAAATGTAATATATTCAAAGCCGTGAACCCTCGGCTGACCCTCTCCCTTTTATTAATGGGCTCTGCATTGGCCTTCCCTGTAGAAGTTGAGGCCGCAGGTGCCCCCATACCTTCACGCAAGCCGCTTGAAGCCCGGATGGAAGCCAGCGTACGGCCGGGCACAGAACGCTCCATCGCCCTGACGGAATTCTGGGTACCCATCGCACAAAACCCCCGGGATGGCTCAGTACTTTATGGCGACTTACGAATGATGGGGGATGATCAGGATAACCGCGAATTTAACGTAGGTGCCGGTTATCGAAAAATGGTGACAACCGCCTTAATGGGAGAAGGCATTGTTGGCGGGCATGTCTGGTATGACCGAAGGCTCACTGAGCGCGGATCAAAATTTAATCAG
>CAZZGO010000117.1:0-4092 GCA_964654245.1 uncultured Pseudobdellovibrionaceae bacterium
CAACCCCGATGCGGTTTAAGAAAATAGGAATGCCCGCTCCGAATAGTCCCGCGCAAACCAAATTCAACACCATGGCCGCCCCGATAACAATGCCCAGAATAGGGCTCTGGAACCATAACGCGGCAATGACCCCGATAATCAAGGCAAAGGCCGCCCCATTTAATGTGCCAACCAAAGTTTCCTTCCAGATAATCCGAAATGTGTTGGTATCTGAAATCTCTTTGGTGGCCAGCGCGCGCACGGCCACGGTCAGGGCTTGGGTGCCGGCATTGCCGCCCATGGATGCCACAATTGGCATCAGAATGGCCAGAGCAATCACTTGTTCCAACGTTGCGTCAAACCACGAAATAACAACAGAGGCTAGAATAGCGGTTAGCAAGTTCACGAATAACCATTTAAACCGGCTGGTGGTGGTGGACATCACGGCACGATAAAGATCGCCTTCTTTCACTCCGGCCATTTTCAGGATGTCTTCTTGTGCTTCTTCATCAATAACATCAATCACGTCATCAATGGTGATAACACCGATCAACCGATCGTCTTCATCGACAACAGGGGCGGATTTAATGCTTTCCCGCCGGAACAAATGTGCCACTTCTTCCTGATCAAGGGTAGCGGATACGGTATGCGCTTCTTTTAAAGTCAGATCACGGATTTTTTCATGCCGTTGTGAGCGGATTAATTTATCCAGCGGAATTTCTCCCCGCACATGATATGATGGATCAATAACGATCAGGTCAAAAAAATTATCCGGGATTTTGTCGCCCGCCGCCCGAAGATAATCAATTGTGTCGCCCACTGTCCAGAATTCGGGGATCGCGACAAATTCACGTTGCATCAACCGTCCAGCGGAATCCGGCGGGAAGGTGAGGCCTTCTTCCAAGGCCAGTCGGTCTTTATTCGAAAGTTTATATAAAATTTCTTTTTGAAAAACAGGCGATAAATTCAAAATCAGATCAAGCGCGTCATCACTGTCGAGTTCAGAAATAATCTGGGCAACTTTTGACGACGGCATCGTGGAAAGACAGATCCGGCGTAATTCTGCATCCAGATAACTGAAGACATACGGGTCAAAAGATCCCCCGAATTGTTCCAGTAACGCCTGACGATCTTCGGCATCAATTTTATGAAGCAGGTCAGCGGCCTCAGGCACGCTGAGTTCGTGAAGGGACTGACTTAATTTTTCGGCATTCGCTTCGTGTAAATCTGTCAAAAGATCTTGAATACGTTCATCGCTGAGGCCGACAATCTCTGTCTCCTCTTCGCTGTCTGTCAGCGGCGTGAGCGTTTCTGCCATGACCACCTCATTGATTCAGGACTATGCCGTCTTACGGCGAGGTGAGAGTGACACGGTTTCATCGCGGCGTCCAGCGACCTGCGCTTCGACACAGGCCAGAGCCGTGATATTAAATATGCCGCGCGATGACACAGAAGGGGTCAGAATATGTGCCGGTTTTGCCAGCCCCAACAGCATTGGCCCTACGGGAATGCCTTCGCCCAATATTTTAATCATGTTGAATGAAATATTGGCTGACTCCATGTTCGGCATGACCAGAATATTCGCCTGCCCCTTGAGCGTAGAGTGAGGCATGACCAATTGGCGCACCTCCGGGGAAAGTGCCGAGTCAGCGTGCATTTCTCCATCCAGTTCCAGATGCGGGGCTCGTTCCTTGAGATCCCGAACCGCCGAGCGCATTTTATATGAGCTCTCGTCGTCAATTGTTCCGAAATCAGAATGAGAGAGCAGGGCGATTTTAGGCGTGATCCCAAAGCGGCTGACGGCTTCGGCGGCCAGCAACGTCATCTCCGATATCTGGGAGATCGAAGGGTTCGGATTGACATGCGTGTCACACACAAAGAACGTCCCCTTGGGCAGGATAATCATTCGCATGGCGGCGGCTGTTTCCACGCCAGGTTTTAGGCCGATGATATCCACAATCGGGTTCAAATGTTGCCGGAAATTTCCGATCGTCCCACAGACCATGCCATCGGCTTGATTTTTGTGAACCATCAATGCCGCAATAACGGTTGTATCAGTGCGCACGATATTCCGCGCCATGGCTGGTGTAATACCCCGCCGCGCCATCAAACCATGATACGTTTCCCAATAGTCTTTGTACCGGGGGTCATCCTGCGGGTCGACCAGTTCGTAATCCGTGCCTTCGGTCATGCGTAAACGCATCCGCTTGATCCGCGTTGTGACAACATCGCGGCGGCCGATCAGGATAGGTTTTGCCACCCCTTCGTCGAGCACCATTTGAACTGCCCGCAAAATATGTTCTTCTTCGCCTTCGCTATAGACAATTCGTTTGGGATCTTGTTTTGCACCCGAAAAGACAGACCGCATCACCATGGTGGAACGGGTATTGAACTGCTGAAGCTTCTCGCGGTAGGCATCAAAATCCTGAATAGGGCGCGTGGCAACGCCTGTGGACATGGCCGCCTTGGCCACCGCAATCGGCAATTCGACAATCAAGCGTGGATCAAACGGCTTGGGGATCAGATATTCGGGCCCGAATTCCAGATTTTGGCCAGCATAAACAGTGGCCACTTCGTCGGTGGCTTCTCGCCGTGCCAATTCTGCAATAGCCTTGACGCAGGCAATTTTCATTTCCTCGTTAATGGCTGTGGCGCCAACATCCAAGGCACCCCGGAACAAAAACGGAAAACACAAAACATTGTTGACCTGATTGGGAAAGTCAGACCGGCCGGTGCAAACAATCGCATCCGGCTTACCTTTACGGGCTTCATCGGGCATGATTTCAGGCGTCGGGTTAGCCAGTGCCATAATCAACGGTGCCTTGGCCATTTCGGCCACCATGTCAGGTGTGGCCGCCTTAGGACCGGAAAGACCTAAGAAAATATCGGCTCCGGACAACGCATCTTTTAAATCGCGCGCGTTGGTGCTAGAGGCGAATTTTTCCTTGTACGGATCCATACCGTTTTCACGGCCTTTGTAAATCACGCCGTTTCGGTCGCAGACAATAATATTGTCTTTGGGCATGCCCACTTCGCACAAAAGATTAAGACACGCTAGTGCCGACGCCCCCGCGCCATTGGCCACCAACTTTACATCTGTAATTTTGCGTCCGGTATAATGAAGCCAGTTTAAAATACACGCGGAGACAATAATAGCCGTGCCGTGCTGATCATCATGGAACACAGGAATTTTCATCCGTTCCCGAAGACGGCGCTCCACTTCAAAACACTCCGGGGCTTTGATATCTTCAAGATTAATCCCGCCAAAGGTGGGTTCCATCATCGCAATGGCATCAACCAACTTATCGATGTCTTTTTCATCCAGTTCGATATCAACCGAATCAATATTGGCGAATTTTTTAAAAAGAACGGCTTTACCTTCCATCACGGGCTTGGACGCCAGTGCGCCGATATCCCCCAAACCCAGAACCGCCGTTCCGTTTGAAATGACGGCAACCAGATTCCCTTTGGACGTGTAATCGAGTGCCTTAGAGGGGTCTTTTTCAATTTCCTCGCACGGGACAGCCACGCCGGGGGAGTAGGCCAGTGCCAGATCGCGCTGGGTTGCCATTCCCTTGGTAGGGGTGATCGAAATTTTTCCGGGCGTCGGAAACCGGTGATATTCCAGCGCGGCTTCACGCAAGGCGTTTTGATCTTTATCGGAATGTGAATCGGACATGAATGTGATCCTCAATAGAAAAAAAGATGGTGCGGCCGAGAAGACTCGAACTTCCACGGGGGTTAGCCCACAGCGACCTCAACGCTGCGCGTCTACCAATTCCGCCACGGCCGCGAAATATATTGAGGGTTGGTAACAAATTCACCACGCCACGGCAAGGTCTTATCCGTATTGCGGTGCAGGATAAATATATAGAGTTTTTGCCTGCGTCAATCGGAATTAAGCAATCTTATAATTTCCCAGTTTGGCAACAAAAGAATCCCAATCAGGAAAATCGTCCCGTATAGGTCTACGAGATATAATACGATCCCCTATATCTTTTCCTGTTTGAATCAGAATAGCTTTTTTAATTTTGTTGATGGTGTCAGAAATTTTGGCCTCTGGAAGCGATGTTGTTAATCCATGGGCTTCTTTGGGCACAAACTCTCCTCGGT
>CAZZGO010000118.1:0-4069 GCA_964654245.1 uncultured Pseudobdellovibrionaceae bacterium
GCGAGGCGAAAATGGTGTGCTTGCAATGTTCCGACCATGTCTGGGCGATGGTTTCGATTTCGATGTCTTTGGCAGGTCTGCCTTCGCGTTTGAAATAGTCCTGAACGGCCTTCATATATAAAGGCGACATCCCCAAAGGTCCCCGGCGTGACCCATCGGCATTTTCAATGCCGTCCTTGCCGATCATCGCCAAGGCTTCGTCTGAAATATTGAGATCAACCGTATCCACGGCGATTCCCTTGTTATCCAGTTTAACCTTGGGGATCACGACGGGCAGAGGGCGTGTCCCGGGCTGGATGTGCGCGCGCTGGATCAGCGGGTTGTGAAGGGTGCTCGCGAACTGGTCGATATCTTCTTTGGCCACCTTGCCCTGGATCAGGATCACCTGCGAGGAATAGACGGCCTGATGGGGCAGGTTGGTGAGTGCCAGAAGTTCCTGAGCCGTGTGGCCGATATTATCCGTGACCCCCGGCAAAAAGCCAATTTCCACCGCCCAATCATGGGGAAAGCCGGGGACAGAAGGCTTGGCGTCAGTGGACAAGGTCGCTTGCTGGATGACCGGGTTGACGAACGAGGTCATAAAACGGTTTAAATTGGCGGGATCCGGAATGTCATTTTCCAGAGTATAGACATCCGCCACCCGAACCGTGACCGATTTTCCCATGTTGGCAAAATAACCCTGTAGGGTTTTTGCGCGTCCGTCTTCAACTGTGGTTAAAACCTCTATCCGCTGTGGCATGGGTTTCTTTTAACCACAGAGAAGCGGCGGATCACAGTATTTTTTTGCTTTTTTAAATAAATTTCTCTGTGTACTCTAGCGCAGTCATTCGCTAGGAAGTCTTCATGCCCAAACTTAAAATCAACGATCAGGACGTAGAGGTATCCCCCGGGACGTCCATCCTTCAGGCCGCCGAACAGATCGGCGTTGAAATTCCGCGTTTTTGCTACCATGACAAATTATCCGTCCCGGCGAATTGCCGTATGTGTCTGGTGGAACTTCAGGGGGCACCCAAGCCTGTGGCGTCCTGTGCCATGGCGGCGGGTGACAACATGGTGGTCTATACCCATTCCGACAAGGTGAAAAAGGCGCGTAATGGCGTCATGGAAATGTTGCTGATTAACCATCCGCTGGATTGCCCGATTTGCGATCAGGGCGGGGAATGTGACCTTCAGGATCAGGCGGTGGCGTATGGGTTTGACCGTTCCCGGTATCATGAACATAAACGCGCCGTGCCAGACAAAAATCTAGGGCCCTTGATTAAAACTGTCATGACACGCTGTATTAACTGCACACGCTGTGTGCGGTTCGGCGAAGAAATTGCGGGCGTTGAAACACTGGGGCAGTTAAACCGTGGGGAAGATGCCGAAATCGGTACGTTTATTGAAACGGCGGTGAATACCGAATTATCGGGCAATATGGTCGATGTGTGCCCTGTGGGGGCATTGACGTCCAAACCTTATGCGTTCAAGGCGCGTCCGTGGGAATTAAAAAAGACTGAAACCATTGATGTTCATGATGGTCTGGGGTGTAACATCCGGGTGGATAGCCGGGGAAGCGAAGTCATGCGGATTTTACCCCGCCTGAACGAATCAATTAACGAAGAATGGATCGATGATCGCACGCGCTATGCGTATGACGGGCTCAAGAAAAATCGTCTGGATCGTCCGTATGTTCGGGATGCCAAAACTAAGGCTTTGCGCGAATCAACATGGGAAGAGGCCTTGTCCGTGACGGCTTCTGCCTTAACGTCAACACCGCCTGCCCAGATAGCCGCCTTTGCAGGTGATCTGGTGGATGTGGAATCGGCGTTGGCACTAAAGGATCTTATGGCTTCGGTGGGATGCCAGAATCTGGAATGCCGGGTTGATGGTGCGATGTTTGATACGTCCGTTAAGGCGGGCTATGTCATGAATTCAACCCTTGAAGGGGTAGAGCGCGCGGATCTGATTATTCTGGTGGGGGTCAATCCCCGCCACGAAGCGGCGTTGCTTAATGCCCGGATTCGCCGGAACTGGCTGGATCGCCGGGTAAAAATTGTTTTGGTCGGCGCACCGGCTGAACTAACCTATCCCTATACGCATGCGGGTACCACGCCGAAAGATGTGGTCAAATTGGCGCAGGATTATGCCGGCAAGGCCAAATACCCCATGATGATTGTCGGGGCAGGGGTGTTTAAACGGCCAGACGCGATGGCGCTACATGCCTTACTAAAGGACGCAGCCGAAAAAATTGGGTGTCTGTCGGATGATTGGAATGGGTTTAATGTTCTTCACATGGCCGCCGGACGTGTGGGCGCACTTGAAATTGGCTTTTACCCCCCACAACCTTTGGCGATTGAACAGATGTCGTGTGTCTATCTATTGGGAACGGATAATCCGGAAACGATCAGCCGTATCTCAAAGCAGGCCTTTGTGATTTATCAGGGGCACCATGGGTCTGCGGGTGCTGAACGGGCGGATGTTATTCTGCCGGGCTCTGCCTATACCGAAAAAAATGCCATTTACATGAACACCGAAGGCCGCCCGCAAATGGCTCGCAAGGCCGTGGATGCGCCGGGTCAGGCACGTGAGGATTGGAAGATTATTCGGGCGCTATCCGGGTACAGGGGGGCTCCGCTTCGGTATGATGATTTGTCCCAGATACGGGCACGGTTGATGCGGGAATATCCGCAATTTGACCTGATGGACGAAGTATCCATTGGTTCGTGGGATAAATTTGGCATGTCTGGCAATGTGTTGGATAAATCTTTTCATGTAACGGTTGAAGATTTTTATCAAACCAACATCATCACTCAGGCCTCAGACACCTTACGGGAATGTTCCCGGGTATTCACACGCGGGGAAACCCCTCTGGCAGAAGCGGCAGAATAAGATGACGAAAACACCCCCCCATAAAACAACCCTTGAACAGGTCACGGAATTTCATGAAACCTATGGGCTGTCGGTGCATCCCGCGCCGGATTTATCCTGTGAGACAACCAAAGCCCTTCGGATAAACCTGCTTCAGGAAGAATTGAACGAATTAAAAGAGGCACTGGCGAATAATGATGTGCTGGAAACGCTGGATGCGTTGATTGATCTTCAATATGTGTTGGACGGTGCGTTTTTGTCTTTCGGGCTTCAGAATGTCAAAGAAGCCGCTTTTGCCGAAGTGCACAGATCCAACATGTCTAAATTGGGCGAAGATGGTCAACCCATTCGCAGACCCGAAGATGGCAAGGTGATGAAGGGCCCGAATTATACCCCGCCTGACCTGACGCCGTTTATCAAGACTAACAAAAAGGCCGCCTAAACGATGCTTGAACTCTGGAATGTTTATGGTTTGCCGCTCGCGTTTATGTTGCTTCATATCGGGGCGATTGTCGGTGCGGTTTTGCTGGCGGTGGCATACTACACTTATGCCGAACGCAAAGTGCTGGGCGCGATGCAACGTCGTCAGGGGCCGATGACGGTCGGGCCCTTTGGCCTGCTCCAGCCTATTGCCGACGGTATTAAACTTTTGTCCAAGGAAACGATTATCCCGTCCCAAGCCAACCGGGCGGTATTCGTTCTGGCACCGATGATGCTGTTTACGCTCGCGCTTGTGGCATGGGCGGTAATCCCGATTGATTACAAACTGGTGCTGGCCGATATCAATGTGGGTATTCTGTACCTGTTCGCCATTTCATCCATGGGCGTTTACGGGATTATCATGGCGGGGTGGGCGTCCAATTCAAAATATGCGTTTTTGGGCGCGATGCGGTCATCATCCCAGATGGTGTCCTATGAAGTCTCGATGGGGTTGGTGATTGTCACTGTCTTGCTCTGTACGGGGTCGCTTAATCTCACGGAAATCATCATGGCAGATCGCCCGGTCTGGGTTCAGGTGATGTTGTTCCCGATGCTGATTGTATTTCTGGTGTCTATTCTGGCCGAATGTAACCGCGCGCCCTTTGATTTGCCCGAAGGCGAATCCGAAATCACCGGCGGGTTCATGGTGGAATATTCATCCATGACATTTGCGCTCTTTTTCTTGGGCGAATATGCGAATATGATTTTGATGTCGGCCATGACGGTCGTTTTGTTCTTG
>CAZZGO010000119.1:0-4035 GCA_964654245.1 uncultured Pseudobdellovibrionaceae bacterium
CCCATCAATCATATAAAAAAACGGGTTGAGATGTGCCACAAAATCCCACGCCGGGGGAAGTTGCGACACAGAATAGAATGTGCCTGACAAAAAGGTGAGCGGCGTCACGAGAAAATTCGTCACCGCCGCGATATGGTCAAATTTTTCAGACCATATACCAGCGCAAAGCCCGATCGTGGATAATAAAAGATTGCCCAAAATGGCAAAAGCCAGAACATATCCCCACGCATGAACGGACAGCCCCACAACCATATAAATCACTAATCCCGTGGCAATACCCACCATTAACCCCCTCAGCAAACCGCCCACGACAAACCCTAAAAAAAATTCAAGCGGTGATAAAGGTGGCATCAAGATATCGACAATATTACCTTGAACCTTGGCGATCACCATGGATGACGATGTATTGGCAAAGGCATTTTGCACCATGGTCATCATCAAAAGACCCGGTGCCAGAAAGGTCATGTAATGAATATCGCCAATCATGCGTGTTTCACCACCCAAAGCCAACGAAAACACCGCGTAAAAAAGAAGGGTGGTTACCATCGGGGCGATAATAGTTTGGCTGTACACGTTCAAAAACCGCCCTACTTCCTTATAGATGAGGGTCTGAAGGCCAATCCAGTTCACAAGCCCGATTTTTCGGGGGGTTAAGTCTTGGCAGAGGGGGGGAGAGTCTGACATGATTGTTAGAAATCAAGCTTTCGCGTTAAATGATAGATTCACAAGATATCCCTGTCGGCACAAAGATCAAGTCCAGAAACGGACAAAAAGAACGACGCCCGCCGAAAAAAATCACAGAAACATATCTATATAATTCTGCGCTGGCCTATCTTCAACGATTCCCCGCCAGCACCCATCGGTTCCGGCAGGTGATGAACCGAAAGATTGACCGTTCCTGCCGTCATCATACCGATCTCACGCGCGAGGCCTGCCGGGACATGCTGGATGCCCTTGTTCAAAAATTAACGCAGATGGGGCTTTTGAATGATCCCGGATATCTCAAGGGGATGGTATCATCCTTAAGACGGCGCGGCCTGTCTTCCAGCCTGATTACCCTAAAACTTAGCGCACAAGGGTTGTCGCAAGATGACATCAAAACGGCACTATCAGATCATGCACAGTCTTTAGATGATCACATGAACGCTGAACTTCGTGCCGCTATCCGGTATTGCGCGCGCAAACGTTTGGGAGCGTTTCGAACGCGTGAACCCAAAAGCCCGGATAAAGAATTAGCCGCGCTGGCACGTCAAGGATATGGGTTTGACATGGCACGTGCCGCCCTTGAAATGGATTTAGACGAAGCCGAAACCATCTTGAAACAATCTGGATAAAAAGCGTTATTTTTTATCCCCTGCCCCTTGATACAGACGGGAAGATGGAAACACGATTGTTGCCGTGGTGCCAAGGCCTTTTTGCGAGAACATCTCTAAACGGCCACCATGTAATGCCATCAGCGAATTCACGATGGTCAACCCCAGACCCGCGCCGGAGTTTTCACGATCCAGATCCGTATCAATTTGAGCAAAGGGTGCCAACGCCTTGGCGATTTCATCTTCTGATAACCCAATGCCCGTATCCGAAACAGACAGTCTAAATTCCCCGCGCGCATCCATTTCATGTGAAATGGTAATACGCCCCTGAGCCGGGGTAAATTTCACGGCATTAGAAAGCAAGTTCATCAAGACCTGCTTAATGGCTTGTGCCTCGCCGATTAGTTTAGGCGTATCGGTTGTGATACTATTTTCAAGCGTCAACGAAGCCGACGTGATTTTCCCTTCAAGCAGATCTAGACAGGATTTAACAATTTTTCCAACGTCGACTACGCCTTCATTCAATTTTCGGTCACCCATTTCAATTCGGGAAATATCTAGAATTTCATTAATCACGTTCAATAGACGTTTGCCGCCTTCGTGGATATCTCTGGCGTAATCAATATATTCACTGCGGCCAATTGATCCGAATAACTGATCCCGGATAATTTCAGAAAAGCCTATAATCGAGTTCAGTGGCGTTCTCAGTTCATGGCTCATATTCGTCAAAAACTCTGATTTCGCCCGGTTGGCCAAGTCAGACTGGATCATCGCCTGACGCAGGTTGATTTCTGCTTTTTTACGCTGGGTGATATCTTCCATACTGCCTTCGAAATATAGAATGCCACCTTCTTCGTCAAAAACAGGGCGCATATTTTCAGACACCCATATCAACGTGCCGTCTTTCTTTCGTACTTCAAATTCTGCGTTTAAGTTGGTTCTCTCCCGGGTCACTTGGGCAAAGAATTCCCGTCGTTCCTTCACATCCACATATAACTGTGTTGTTGCATTACGAATTTCCCTTAAGATATCTTCTGGCAGATCATATCCCAAAATACGCGCCATGGATTTATTGGCACTTAAAAAGACGCCCTGCGGGTCTACCTGATAGATACCGCCTGCGGCGTTTTCAACAATTGTCCGGTATTTTTTTTCTGTTTCACTGAGTGCGCGTTCTGTTCGCCGACGTTCTTCAACATCCGTAATAGTTCCGACCACGCGCAGATTTTTGTTTTCATCCACCCGAAGCATCGACACCGCCAACTCAACCGCACGAAAACCACCATCACTCGTTTTTAATCGTGTAAAGGCGCGGTAAGCCGATTTATGACCTCTCACTAATAAATCCATATTTCGGCGTTGATCTTCCTGATCTTGGGGGTAAAGCAGGTCAAACAAATTCCGGCGCAGAGAATGTTCCATTTTAAATCCCGTGACATGCGCCCATGTCTTACTTAAGAATAGAATTTCGCCGTCGGTGGATGTTTCAAAAATAATGTCGCTGACAGAATCAATAACCGCCCTGTTTTCTTTCTCTGCTTTTTCCAGCGCGTGGTGAAGCCGTTCACGCTCCGTAATTTCCTGTCCTAACTCATAGTTTTTATGCGCCAGTTCCCGGTTCATCAAAGCCAGGCGATAGGATTGTCTTTGGTTATTGCGGACATAGAGTGTGCCTATTAACGTCAGCGTTACCCCAAATAACAGCATGAGGATGGGTATTTTTTTCAAGAAACTTTCCCGCGCCTCAAGCTGATAACCAGCAGAAATCAATAATGTCTGGGTTTCGTCAAATAAGATCTCCATATCATTTTTATAGATCGTGTTGCTTGTTCCTTCTGGGTTTTCAAGATTGACAATCACACCCAGATTATCCTTTAAACCAACGGTCAGGTTCGTCACGGCTGGATGATTATTCAACCATGTTTGATTAAAAATCTCAGCGGGCTGTAGAAGCGCAATCAGATCTCCGGATATACCGCTTTCTGCCTGAACTGGAAGGCGGGCTAAAAGATGTTTGCCAGGCATGGATATCAAAGATGCTTCGCCGTCACCTTTTTTCTGATAATTTGACAGGCTTGGCCATAATTTCAGCAAGGATTGAGCCTGATCCGCCGGCCATAAAACTTTTGGCGCACGACCCTCTTCGGGCACAAAATAGATAGCTTTGAATAAATTGGGATGAATGACATCTCCTGCATAATTCCCTTCGCCTGTCTTGATCAGCACCGATAATGTGTAAAGATCATCTTCGATATCCGAAAAATAACTTTTAACTTCGGTCTGTGTCTGACGATGCGAGGATGCCAGACTTTCATTCACGATTTCCTGAATAAAAACATTGAGGGTCGCATAGGCCGTGGCGGTCAATATCAAGCCATTTAGGAACACCATGACCTGTGCCATATGCGAGGTAAGCCACCCCCCCTGACGGATGGGTTCAGGTGATTTTAGTCCGGGTCGAAAATTGTCGTTGCCGATAAAGGCCATGGCGAAAAATGCCTTGTGTGACGTGAATAATAGAATACCCCATCCCGATTGTGCCCCATCAAGGTTAACAGAGGTTTAAGGATGGGTATTTTCCTATTATTTTCAGCACGTTCCCTCTGCCATCACTTATGAGAATACGCCTGCACCCGTGCACGTTGAGGCGATTGACGCCGATGGATGAAAAACCTATATTTTTGAAAGATGCTGTGCGCATAAATTATGAAAATTTTTAGCG
>CAZZGO010000120.1:0-3911 GCA_964654245.1 uncultured Pseudobdellovibrionaceae bacterium
GTGATTTTAACGGCACCCGACCCAAAATCCATTTTCACATGTTCATCTGCCACGATGGGGATAATACGGTTGACAACGGGGACAACCACAAATTTGCCGACCAGATGACGATAGCGGTCGTCGTCCGGGTGAACGGCCACAGCACCATCAGCCAAAATCGTTTCAGGCCGCGTCGTGGCAATATGTATCTCAAAGCTTCCGTCTTCGGCGGGGTAAATAAAGTGATAGAATTTACCTTTAATCTCCCGGTGTTCGACTTCCAGATCCGATACCGCCGTCAGCATTTTAGGATCCCAGTTCACCAGACGCTTATCCCGGTAAATTAACCCTTCGCGGTATAATTGAACAAAGACCCGCCGGACAGCGCGGGATAATCCCTCGTCCATCGTAAAACGTTCCCGCGGCCAATCAGGCGTCGCCCCAAGCCGTCTGAGTTGAGACGTGATCGTGCCGCCGGAAATATCTTTCCATTCCCAGACTTTTTCGAGGAATTTCTCTCGTCCCATGTCACGGCGGTTTTCCTGCTTTTCCGCCAATTGCCGTTCGACCACCATCTGGGTGGCAATCCCGGCATGGTCTGTGCCGGGCATCCACAGCGCATCCCGGCCTTTCATCCGGTAATAACGGGTAAGGATATCCTGAAGCGTCATATTAAGCGCATGTCCCATATGAAGCGACCCGGTCACATTGGGCGGGGGCATCATCACGCAGAAAGGCGTATTAGAAGAAGCGGGATCTGCGGCAAAAATGCCGGATTTTTCCCATGATTGGTAATGGCGAGATTCTATATCCGCAGGATTAAAAGTTTTGTCTAACATGGCGAAAAAGTTACAAGGTTCAGGCGGAAGGATGCAAGCTTTATTGTGATAAAACGCTATTCATCGAGGGCTTTGCGCGCCAGTTTTTCCAGTTCTTTTTGAACCAGACGTTCTACCATTGGGCTTAAATTCCCATCCATCCAGTCCCGAAGCATGGGGTGAAGCATCTCCCGGACAATGTCTTCAAGCGTTACCGCCGCAACACCCATTTTAGGCCGGTTGATCGGCATATTTCCGGCCAGACGCGCCATGGAGGCCAAGGTGGCCTGACGGGTACGATCAGACAGGATATCCGACATATCAGGTTCAGGTTCCGCCCGAGGACGGGGAGCGGGTGCTGGTGCCTCTTCCATCAAATCAATAATCGGTTCAGGTTCCGGCACAAAAGCAGGTTTAGAGGGTGCAGGCGCCGGGGTCATGGCTTGCATATCTGCCGTCAGGTCAAAGACGTCATCGGCCGGGAGAGGCTCAGGCTCTGGTTCAGGCGGAGGGGGCGGCGCAGACGGTTTCGACGCCGCAGGGGGCTGTTCGTCATCATCCGTAATAATTTGACGAATCGAGGCCAAAATTTCCTCGATCGATGGTTCCTGTTCAGATGTTTTATCGGCCATGGGTTATTATCGAATGACAAGAATCATTGTGAAACAAACAAGTACAAAGGCGAGTGTCACTGATTAACGAATACTTGTCAAAGACCGATTACGAGATGTCCTCAACCTTATCCCCCGAATAAAACGCAATCAGGGTGTTTTTATATTTTCTGTAAACCCCAGTGCTTCGGGGGATAAATCGCCCAATGCCTGTGCGAGGGTAAATAAGGACACTACCTCATCACGCCGCGCGGCAATCAGGGCGGCCAGCGCGGTTTCATAATCTTGAATCGCATCAAGCGAGTCGGTCACAGTACGTTCACCCACATCCGCTTGATCCTGAAGACTGAGGCGCACATAGTCTGCGGCTTCGACTTCTTTTTGGCGGGCGGTGATCTGGGCGCGGGCGGCCATCCATCTTTCCCACGACGCAATCACCTGCTGGCGCACCGTGCGCCGTGTTTCAAGAATTTCCAGCATGCGCTGATTAGCCGTATGACGGGCTTCGCGCACTCTCGAACGCACGGAACCAGATTCATAGAGCGGAATACTTAAGGTCAATCCAGCCGATTGATTATCCTGACGATCAATGGACGTAGACGGATCATATGACCGGGAAATATTCCCCCCCAGCGTTAAAGACGGAAGTAATTCCCCAAAGACTTCATCAATATCACTTTCCGCCGCGCGGTTCAGCGCCATGGACGAGATAATCCGAGGATTGTTTTCGTCGGCATAAGATATGGCCTCATCCAGTGTGCCTGGAGGCGTATAAAAAATTTCAGGATAAAGTAGATTTTCTTCCGGGGGCGCGCCTGTCACTTGCTCATAACTGGCGATACTTGCCCGAAGATTGGCCCGTGCCGAAGCAATATCGCTTTCGGATTGCGCCAATCGGGATTCGGCCTGCGCCACATCTGTTTTTGTAATTTCGCCGACCTCAAACCGATCTTGCGACATCTCCACCTGACGGAGAAGAACTTCGCTATTTTGTTCCGCGACATTCAGAAGTGCCTTATCCCGAAGCACATCCATATAAGCCGTAATCGCGGAGAGAAAGATGGTTTGTTCCATTTGCCGGACAACGGCTTGTTCCGACAGGATCAGGTTTTTAGCCCCTTGCGTTTCAGCCAGTGTTCGTCCACCCCGGTATAAAGGCTGGGTCAGATTCACCGCGGCTGTTTTGGTTGTCACGCTTCCATCGGGTGAAAATCCCGTGCCACCATCTGTATCTGTATTGGAATAAACAACACTGCCATCGGCCGTCACCCGGGGGCGATAATTTGATAATGCCTGTGGTAATTTTTCTTCAACCGCGCGCAATTTTGACCGCGCCGCATTCAAGCTGGGGTTATCTTGATAGGTCGATTTCAACACATCATACAGATGCCGGCTTTTTTCCTGAAGCACCCGAACCGTTTCATCCAGCGTTTCTTCGGGAACGGTCTGCGTTTCGTTTGCCAGATAGGCCCCAGTGTCTTGATCCCCGGCGAACGCGCCGGGCACAACCCCCATGAAGAAAATAAACATGATAAAAATACGAAACATCATCCCACCCATATAGACAGGCTTGGCAAAATAGCCAGACCCAAAAGACATATTAGAAGGCAAATTCCCGGCGCGGGGCAAATTCCCGCAAGCAAGGTACAGCGGCATCAAACAGTACGCGCTCAGAAAAATGATCCTCTGACGTCCGGTAAATAATGCGCCCCTGCCCCATCATAACACCGGGCTTATCGTTCACCACGGCGACCAGTCTTCCGCCGATGGACAGCTGATCCAGCAAACTTTGCGGGACATGCGATACGCCGCCATTGATAAATATAAGTGAATACGGCGACTTTTCTGGGCATCCCCACGCCAAGTCAGCAGAATGCGCGATGACATTGTGACATCCCAAATCAGACCAGAGCGCACAGGCCTTCTCCGTCCATTCCGGTACACATTCTAAAGACACCACATTTGCCACAAGGCGCGATAAAATGGCACCGGCATATCCCGCCGCCCCACCCACCACCATGGCCGTATCCCCCGGCGCCGGAACGGCGGCCGACAAAAGCCGCGCATGGGTCAACGGTTCCATCAGGCATCGTCCTTCGGCCAAAGGCAGGTCTTCATCCCCATACGCAATGCCGGCCTGCCCGGGATGAACGAATAATTCACGCGGCACCTGCCGAAATGATTCAAGAATACCGGGATGGACAACCCCACCTGTCCGGATTTGGGATTCCACCATATTCTGGCGACAGGCTTCAAAATCAACTGAATGGTTCATGGAGAAATTCTTAACCCAAAAAAATGCCCAAAGCCAGAGGGTTACACTTCGGTTTGGTGGGTTTTTACAGCCCGCCAATTACCGGTAGATTTTGTATATCAAAAATGATAATGCCTATTATCCTTGAAAAGGATACCCCGTAAAGGGTGGCGCGGTGGCAGAATGGTCATGCAGAGGACTGCAAATCCTTGTACGCCGGTTCGATTCCGGCCCGTGCCTCCAATTTAC
>CAZZGO010000121.1:0-2271 GCA_964654245.1 uncultured Pseudobdellovibrionaceae bacterium
CCCGCCCATTTCACCAGCGATGTCATGCGTTCTCCCTCGACGTTTCTGGGAACCACAAACCGCGGCAACCCGTTTGCCTATCCGATGGATGACGGGACGGTGGTTGATCGTTCCGATGAAATTATCGGCAATATCAAAAAACTGGGTATTGAAACGTTGATTGGGATCGGCGGGGATGGGTCTTTGGACATTCTGAACCAACTGACCCGCAAGGGCGGTATTAATTTGATGTGGATGCCCAAGACGATTGATAATGATGTTTGTGAAACCGAAGTTGCCATTGGGTTTTATTCCGCCGTGGCCACGGCTTTCCGTTTTTTAAATGATCTGCATGCCACCGCACAGACGCACGACATGATCATGGTTACCGAAATCATGGGGCGTGATGCCGGGCACCTCGCGCTTCATTCCGGCGTGGCGGCACATGTCGATATTATTTTGATCCCTGAGATTGAGTATGCGTTTGAGAATCTGGTGAAGAAATACGAACAGGTTCGTGCTTCGGGTCGGTCATACATGCAGGTGCTGGTATCCGAAGCTGTCAAAACGCCAGATGGCGAAGCGGTGACAGTGGCGCATAACACAGGCTCCATCCGGTATGGCGGGATCGGCCAGCACTTAAAACGTAAACTTCAAGACGCCCTTAAGGTTGAAGTACGCGTGCAAAGCCCCGGCCACACGCTCCGCGGATGTTCCCCCACGGCCGGTGATATTATTCTGGCACAACAATTTGGGGTGAAGGTGATTGATCTGATCTCTCAGAAAAAATTTGGCCGCATGGCCGCTATGCAGAACGGAAGTATTGTTGATGTTCCGGTTGAAAAAGTGGCGGGCCGAAGCCGGCCTGTCACGGCGTCTGATGCGATGGTACACACGGCGCGGGGGCTTAATATTTCTCTGGGGGATCGATAGCCATGCAATATATTCAACAATCCCTGGCCGAGGGTGAAGAGCTGGTGCATGTCGGGCATTTTCACTGGATGTATAGCGTCAGTGCGATTGTGAATATTGTGTTTGGTTTTGTTTTAGCGATTGGCGTGGTTGTGCTGGCGATCAAGTTTGAGCCCGTTTTGTTTGGCGTTCCGGCTGGATATGACATGATGTCGTGGATTGATAAAGTCAGAAACCTGCATGCTGGGGTTAAGATTGTCGCTTTTTTCATGATCTTGATGGGGCTTCTGCGCTTTGCGCGGATGATGATCGACAAAGCCACCACCGAAATCGGGATTACGAATAAACGCCTGGTGTTCAAACGCGGCCTGATTGCGCGATATGTGGGTGAAATGAATATCGACCGGATCGAAGGCGTGAACGTCCTTCAGGGTGTCTTTGGACGTATCTTTGGATATGGAAGTATCATGGTGCGCGGGATGGGCGTGGGCGAAGTGATTTTGCCCCCCATCGCTGACCCGATCAAATTCCGCAGAGCCATTGAAAAGGCACGTAACGTATAAGGGTTTTTTACGCCATGATGGATCGCCGTGCGCTTTTGTTATCCTTTGCCGGATCGATCGTCGCGCCGAAAGGCGTTCGGGCGGATCACTCTTTGCCCGCCTTGCCGCCCGCTCAAATATTTTTAGTCGGGGCAGAATGGCCAGGGCAGTTTTCCCATCCTGTGGCCGCCCATTTTTTTAAAACACATTCTGCAGGTTCGTTTGAAAAATTGGTGGTGGTCATGCCCGGACGGAACGGTCATACACATGCCCCCCATATGACCCCGATTATTCATGCTTTTTTGTCACAGGGTTTTTCCGTGATATCCGTGGATCCCCATCATTCCGAAACACCCGCCAATAAAAATCAGACTCATGATTTTACGATGACGGCGCATATTGATGATTTGCGCCGTGTGTTGATGTGGGCCTTTGCGAATAAGGCGCAGATCGGATGGCAGGGCGAAACGCTCTTTCTCTCTGGGCATAGTATGGGCGGCTATGCCGCCTTGTTCTTGGCGGCGACGGAATTTAAAGGGCGTATCCGTCATGTGCTGGCGGTTAACCCTGTTGTCCGCGGACAAAGCCAGATTGACCGATTCACGAACCCTGAACATTTAAAAAATTATCTGGCCGAAGTGCCGCGCGCGGTAAGTGATTATGCGCGCCATGACATGTATCATCATCTGGCTGGGCTTAATGTTCCGGTCTCTATTGTTACGGCAGAACAAGATACGGTGACGCCACCACAGCCCTTAAAACAATTTTTTGTATCATTGCCTGTGCCAGGTGCGTTATCTGTCCTGCCCGGGGAGGGGCATTGCATGACAAGCCCGGC
>CAZZGO010000121.1:2371-3880 GCA_964654245.1 uncultured Pseudobdellovibrionaceae bacterium
TTAAGTTTGTTTTTTCATAAAGTTACTTATTTTTGAGGTTTCTGGCAATAAAAATATGCATTTGCCAAGTCAAAAGTTTTTCTGTTAACTGCCAGCATCAATTTTTTAAAAGGGAATCAATGCGCTATGGCCAAATGGGATAAAACCAAACTCGTCAGTCGTTACACCACACAAGGGCCGAAATCTGCCCCCCACCGTGCGATGTTATATGCCATGGGCTTGACGGAAGTTGAAATTAACCAGCCCTTGGTGGGGGTGGCCACCTGCTGGAACGAAGCCGCGCCATGTAACATTGCCCTGTCGCGTCAGGCACAATCCGTGAAAAAAGGCGTGAAGGAATGTTTCGGCACACCGCGCGAATTTACCACCATTACCGTCACCGACGGTATTGCCATGGGTCATGACGGGATGCGGTCATCCCTGCCGAGCCGGGATGCGATTACCGATACCGTGGAACTGACGATGCGCGGGCATTGTTATGACGCCATGGTGGGGCTGGCGGGATGTGATAAATCCCTGCCGGGGATGATGATGTCGATGATCCGGCTGAATGTGCCCTCCATCTTTATGTATGGCGGGTCGATTTTGCCGGGGAAATTCCGGGGGCAGGATGTCACCATCATTGATGTGTTCGAAGGCGTGGGTAAGCACGCGAGCGGCGAATTTTCGGATGCCGACCTCAAGGAAATGGAATGTTGCGCGTGTCCGGGTTCCGGGGCGTGCGGGGGGCAATTTACAGCCAATACGATGGCCTGCGTGTCCGAAGCCATTGGCCTGGCGCTTCCCGGATCTGCCGGCGCGCCGGCACCCTATGAATCACGGGATGAATATGCCTATCAATCGGGCCGCGCCGTGATGCACCTGATCGAAAAAAATATTCGTCCACGTGATATCGTGACCTTGAAGGCTTTGGAAAACGCGGCGGCGATTGTATCGGCGACCGGGGGATCGACGAATGCCGCCTTACATTTACCAGCAATGGCACATGAAGCGGGTATTGATTTTGATCTTTTTGCCGTGGCTGAAATTTTCAAACGCACGCCGTTGATCGCGGATTTAAAACCCGGCGGAAAATATGTTGCACGCGATATGTTCGAAGCTGGTGGGGTGCAGGTGGTGATCCGTGAATTGCTCAAAGGCGGTTATATCCATGGGGATTGCCTGACGGTCACGGGCAAAACGATTGAAGAAAACTGCCGGGATACGGTGCTACGTCCCGATCAAAAGGTGATCTACCCGCTGTCCAACCCCATTTCAACCACAGGCGGAGTGGTGGGGTTGCAAGGTAATCTGGCCACAGATGGCGCGATTGTTAAAATTGCAGGATTAAAGGAGCTGGTATTCGAAGGGCCCGCCCGGTGTTTTGATTCTGAAGAAGAATGTCTAAAAGCCGTGCTGGACATGAAATACAAAGAAGGCGATGTGCTGGTGGTTCGGTATGAAGGCCCCAAAGGCGGGCCCGGGATGCGCGAAATGCTCTCCACTACGGGTGCGCTCTATGGTCAGGGG
>CAZZGO010000122.1:0-2455 GCA_964654245.1 uncultured Pseudobdellovibrionaceae bacterium
TGCCGAAACCGAAGATCAACTGCGTGCCATATCCGATGTCATCAAGGATATCGCGGGTGACATGCCGATGGATCGTCTGGTGTGCGGGGATGTTGGTTTTGGTAAGACCGAAGTGGCCTTACGGGCGGCTTATGTCGCCGCTATGTCGGGCGTTCAGGTCGCGGTTGTTGTCCCGACAACATTATTGGCACGTCAGCATTTCGCCAATTTCACCCAGCGTTTCGAAGGCACGGGGATCAGGGTCGGTCAGTTATCGCGTCTAGCATCTGCCAAAGATGTCAAAATGACCAAAGACGGACTGGCTGATGGATCAACTCAGATTGTGGTGGGAACGCATGCTATTTTTGCCAAGGATATTCAATTCAATAATCTGGGTCTATTGATTGTGGATGAAGAACAACGTTTCGGGGTGAAACAAAAAGAACGTCTGAAAGAAATCAAAGAGGATGTCCATGTTCTGACGCTCACGGCGACGCCGATTCCACGCACCTTGCAAATGTCACTATCGGGCGTCAAGGAAATGAGCCTGATCACCACGCCGCCCGTCGATCGTTTGGCGATACGTACCTTTATTCTGCCTTTTGATCCGATGGTGATCCGTGAGGCATTGTTGCGGGAACATTATCGCGGCGGGCAGAGTTTTTATGTGTGTCCCCGAATTGGTGACATGGCCGAGGTTGAAGAAAAACTGCGTGAACTGGTGCCAGAGGTTAAGATTATCTCCGCCCATGGACAAATGACCCCCACAGAACTCGAAGACCGCATGACGGCTTTTTATGATGGGCAATATGATGTGTTGCTGGCGACGAACATCATCGAAAGCGGTATTGATATTCCGCGGGCGAATACTATGGTCATTCACCGGTCTGATTTATTTGGCCTCTCACAACTTTATCAAATCCGGGGCCGCATCGGGAGATCCAAGGTGCGTGCCTATGCGTATCTAACCTACCAACCTGAAATTAAATTGACGGCAACGGCACAAAAGCGACTTGAGGTCATTGAAACACTCGACACGCTGGGATCCGGGTTTCAACTGGCATCGCACGACATGGACATACGGGGGGCGGGCAACTTGCTAGGCGAGGAACAATCTGGGCATATCCGCGAAGTCGGCGTCGAGCTTTACCAACAAATGCTGGAAGACGCGGTTACGGCGGCACGCGCCGGGGTCAAGACGGTCATGGATATGGCTGATCATACTTGGTCGCCGCAAATCAATATGGGGACATCGGTTTTGATCCCGGAAACGTATATCTCTGACTTAACCGTCCGGATGAGTTTATATCGTCGTCTAGCAGGCCTAGAGACCCGGGAAGATATTGACAGTTTCGCCGCAGAACTTATTGATCGGTTTGGGGCGCTTCCGCCCGAAGTGGATAACCTGCTTGATATCGTCACCATTAAACAATATGCCCGCCGGGCAGGGATCGATAAGGTCGAGGCGGGGCCAAAGGGGGCGTTAATCGGGTTCTACAAAGATATGCCGCCTAACATCCCCAAACTGATGGGCTGGGTCGGGGATCAGCGAGGAGCGGTTAAAATCAGGCCAGACCAGAAAATATCGATCGTTCGCGGATGGGAAGATACATCGGCGCGGGTCAAAGGTATTCAGAACATCCTGCATCAACTGTCGGAAATCGCCGGATAAACAGGTGAGTTTTTTTTAAGAAACCGGGTCGGTCCGGCGATATTCTATCTTGGCACCCCGTGCCGTGAATCTTAAACCCACCCATTCACGCGTTTGGGTATCATACCACACCTCTATCGGGTCTTCGCCTTTCTTGTTCAGGACATATGAGTCCACATCACGGGTTTGTCCGGCGACGACAACAGTGGCTCTACCCTTATATTCTGTGCGGATGGGCATCAGTTCACCCGTCTGTGAATTCAAAAGTTTTTTGGCACGCAACATATCCTTGTTCCAGTAACTGGTGGCGAGAACGCTGGAGGTCGTGTCGAAGCTTTGCGTGTCTGTTTTAACTTTCAAGGTTGAGGCTTGCCATGCCGCCTCAACAAAATGGGGGGTACCATCGTCATTTGTTTCGGACTGAAGCGAGACAGGCTTGTTGTTCCGCCAGACTTCCGTGTTGGTGTGGGCATAACGAAATAACGTGACAGGGCCCAGTTGATAGGTCATGTTAATTTTAATCTTTACGCCTGTCGTATCGGCATCTTGATGGAAAGCGACACTGTGGGTACCCAGTTTTTTTCCTGACCGGAAAATATCAAACGAGATTTTACCATCAGACGGTACCCCGGAAGCTTGCGGCGATGCCAGAGCCAACACAGGGGAGAGCCATATCGCCATACATAAAACCAGCCCAATTTTCATGACATTTTATCCTTACCTAATACACTTATACATATGGGGACTGGCAGGCATAAGACAAGGGGGGTGATCCAGAGCAGGCAATCAGGCAAAAAAAACCGCCCCGAAGGGCGGTTTTTGAAA
>CAZZGO010000122.1:2555-3835 GCA_964654245.1 uncultured Pseudobdellovibrionaceae bacterium
AATACATGCGGAAAGGTCTGATAATTCGGCGGAATTCTGTTAAAATGTGTGCTGGATCACCTGTCCCGACCCCGGCAAAGGAGGGCGTCATGAGTATCACCTATGTGGAACAAAAAATTCGTCAAGCCCTTGATCTATCAAGGGGAAATGAAACCAAGGCGCGTCAGCAGGTGATAGCCTGGTGCGCCGAAGACCCCAAATTATTATTGGGATTGGCGGCGCCTCATCTCACGGGGATTGTGGCACATGCCTTAACCCGGGTGATGAATCACAAGGAATTACCGACCCCTCAGGCCACGCCTAAACTGGATATAGCCAAGGGCGGGGAGTTCGGGATCGAGATTTTAAAATCCATCGCCGGGGGGGATACGGCGCGATTCGGTCAAGAATCATCTGCGCCCCCGGTTAAAAAACAAGCCGCGTCCCAGCGGCATATCGATGCCATCAAACAGATGGCCGGGCAGTCCAAAACGCCGAAAAAATTCTAAACCCTGATGACGAATCCGCGTGACTATTTTTCTGCGCATGTTCAGGAACGCGATTTCTTTATCGCGTCTGCCGGTGGAAATGTTCACACCTTGATGTCTGTGGGGGAAGATTGGTCGTCGCGCCGATATTTCCGGGTGACCCTTCATTCCGGCAAAACGGCGATTTTAATGGAGACGCTTCCGGATCATTTGGGCGGCGGCGGGGCAGGACACCGGCTCGCGGATTTTATCCGGTTGGCCGAGGTGCTGAGGTCTGCGGGGTTACATGCGCCCGATATTCTATCGGCAGACCCGGCACAGGGATACGCCCTTATTGAAGATATGGGGAATGTCACGTTCCGCGAAGCCATGGCCAATGCAAATGACATTAAAACCGCTTACCAACTGGCGGTGGATGTTCTTATTCACCTTCGTTCACTTTCAACCTCGTCGTTGAACCTGCCAGATTATTTTTCATCCCATATTCACACGGCGCGCCGGCGCGTGGTGGAATGGTACATGCCCTTGGCACGGGGGTGCGTGAATGAACCCGGATTATCTGACTCGTTTTTAACGGTCGTGGATCATATTCAAAATTCTCTACCGCCGTGTCCCACAGGGTTTGTCCATGGGGATTTTCATCCGGGCAATTTGATGTGGCGGGATCAGGCGCACGGACTGGCGCGGGCAGGGATATTAGATTTCCAAGGCGCGATGATAGGCCCTATTGCCTATGATGTCGCCAATTTATTATGGGACGCCCAAGGCGACGTCCCCGCGGATATTCGTCACGACATGCTCACAGCCTATCTT
>CAZZGO010000123.1:0-3820 GCA_964654245.1 uncultured Pseudobdellovibrionaceae bacterium
CCTGAGTGCCTATGCACAGGACGACGCTCATAAAGAAGAATTGATGAAAACAACTTTTGCGTCCAAGAAAAAAGTAGATATTAGCCGCTTTAAAGGTCTGGGGGAAATGCCAGCCATTTTGCTTAAGGAAACCACCATGAACCCGGCATCGCGAACATTATTGCGTGTCACCCTGCCCGCGGCGCATGCGGCACTCGGCACGATGGAAGGTATTGCCCAAGAAACGCTCGGTGTATCGGTTGATGATCTGGTTGAACAATTAATGGGACGCCATGCTGAAGCGCGCTTTCAATTCATTCAAGACAACGCCGCCTTTGCCAAGGACATTGATATCTAATCACGCTGGCTTCTCTGGGGACGCCTCATGACACGCCGCCGTTTGATTCTTTGTATCCTGATGCTCTTTTTGGCCGGGCTTTCTGCCCTGTTTATCTTTGTCCCGGCGCATATCCAAAAACAGGTTATGCGGGCATTGAATGATCATGGGATGAATCAGGTGTCGATCGGCAATTTTTCGCTCTCCCCTGCTGGTATTAAAGCCGAAAATATCCGGTTTCATGAACAGGGAATTGACCGGATATCAAAATTATGGATCGATATGGATTGGCTATCGATGCAGGCACAACGTGTTCAAATCGAAGGCGGGGAGATATCCGCGCTGGTTAACGACCCGATTGATTTTCTGATGTTGTCACAGAAAATATCGTCGTCTCTGTCACGCAACATACCTTGGGTGATCCGAAATTCGCATGTAGATCTCTCAACGCCTTTCGGGATTTACCGGGTATCGGTTCAGGGGAGCTTATCGGCACCAGATCCCAGCGGCACACAAAAAATAACGGGACATATTCAAACAGGGCAATATGAGATCGGGTTTGAATCGGCATGGGAGGGATTCATATCCCCGGAAGGCTTGATCCATCTGAGCGGAGATGTGCAAGGGGGGCATATCAAGGCGGGGCCTGCACAGATCAACCGGGCGGCAGGATGGATGGATATCGTCTTGCCCGCAGGATCGAACGCGCCGGAAATTCGTGCCGATATTGAATCGGGAAGCGGAAAAATATTTGATATCCCGGTTCAAGATATTCATCTGATTTTTTCCCATGACCGGAACAATACACAATGGATAAGCCGGGCAAGTTTCACCGCGCTGGAACATGCGCATTTGTTTATTGATACGGATATATCACCCCCGGAACATCAGATGTCGCAAATGATCCTGCGGATTCCGGAAGCATCGGCGTTCTTTGCCCACGCCCAAGATATCTATCAAAAGGAAGGCCGGCATTTTATCGCGCCGCCGCCGTCCCTAAAAGGCATGAGAGACGTCACACTTTTTATCGGGCTTCAACCCGATCGGCGTTTTCAGGGAGGCCCGTTGCCATTTAAGATGAGATTATCGGCGAGCGGCCAAGATAAGATGAGCGGACATGTTCTTTTTTATCATGATGATGTCACCTTAAGAGGGACGGCGCAGGGTGATGAAGACACCATACGAGATCTGGCCACATGGATGCAGATATCTCCCCAAAAAGTAGGGTCTGATTTTCTTCGTCTGGATCAAGATTTAAAGGGATGGATGTCGCCGTCTGATTAAGGATAGGCGCATGAGTCAAAGGCAACTTTAACAAAAGAGCGTGAGCCTTCTTCGATCGTGAAGCGGTATTCCCGGTTTCCTGCCACGACAGAATGGCGGATCGGCAGATTGGATTCTTTCACTTCTGATTTTTGGTCATGCGAGAACGTTATTTTAACTTTCTGCGCCGGGTCAAACCACGCTTCGGGTTCACCTTTGGCATTTCTGGCCGATGTGCCGGTGCCGGTAATGACGATCGCCCCTTCGGCAACACTCACGGCACTTTCACCCCCCTTATAGGCAGGTGTGGTCACGACAAAGCGTTTAATTTCAGGTTCTGTGCATCCGGTGGGCGGACGGGCGGATTTAATGAAAAAAGACAGGCGTTGAGGATCCATTCCTTGATCCAGTTGTTCGCGGACAATCTTGATCAAGTCCTGAACGGGGCCTTCGGGTATGGCGGCGTTATATTCCTGTTTGATCTGTTCATATCGCGTATTAGCAACTTGAGCTTCGGCTCTCAGCTGGGTCACGGTATCCTGAAGCAAGGTATTTTGCGTGGTCAGTGTTTTGAGTTGTTCCGTGAGATTAATCACATTCCCTGCGCCAAATTGACGTCCCATCCAAAAACCAACAGCCGCCGAAAATAAGATGACAATAACCATCGACATCGCATTCGTCATTTTTTGACGATTGCGGGCACGATACCGATAAGAGGGGTTATAATCGCTGAGTGACATAGGTGATATTTCGTTAAATATAATATAATTTCTACAATTCTTATCTCATCAACACAAGGTATATATATTCTTAGTTTGTTACAGTACGTGGTGTCACGGTTGTCGTAGATAAATTTGTATCGTTATCATCTGATGTGTTAGAACTATCATCATCGCCGCCCACACTAAACCCTGATGTTTCAAATTCACCCAGATTTTTCAAGCCAATGCGAAACATGATTTCCGTGCCGCTATCCCCCGAAGAATCGCGCGTGAGCGTACGTGTCCCGGTGACCGAAAATGTCATGCACTGACCCAGATAATCTATGCCATAGAAGGCTTCTCGCAGGCCTTCATCTTCACCCAAATCATAACGGGCGCCGCTTCGTAACGCCCAGTTTTCCGCAATTCTAAGTTGTGCGCTGGAGTATATTTGTTCCCGGGATTCGGCAATGTCAGAGCCCAAAAGAGAATCTGCAAAGAAATATTGATTATACAACGATAAGGGTCCCAGATTGAGCAATGATCCCAATTCATGACGGCGTGATTTGAGTTCTTCACTATCCACCTGAAAACGATAATCCAAATCCAGATAATCACCGATAGAGCTGGTGATCATTCCAACATAATCAGATTCACGTTCAGATAATCCAGATCCTTCGGGGAACGACGTCACCCGGTCTTCAAAGCGGCGGCTTTGCCCCAGAAAAATTTCTCCGCGATAGCCTTCATACCCGAATAATCCAGTGCGAAGCCCGTAGGTCACCCGGCTTTGGTCTTCGATGCGGTCATAGCCGGGAAAGCGGTTGGAATTAAAAATCTTCAGCGAGTCCAGATACACATCCCGGCTGTCTTCGTTGGGAATACGTCCGGTTTCATTGACATCGGATGCCACTGTGAGAGCAACCAATGGCTCCACCGTCCATTGAACGGAATCAAAACGGTTCACCATCGGATAAGACGTCATAATGTTACCTTGCATGAAACCCCGTGCTTGGGCACCGGAATCACTCGATGCCGACCCGGGTACGGTAATATCTCGATCTTCAATCTGGTACAGATCGGCGCGAGAAAGAATATCGGCCACTGTCACCAGACCAAAACCTGTGGTGAATTTACGCTCCCACCCCCCTTGAAGACTGGTGCGCGCGACGTCTTGTCCGCTCCCGTCACGATATAAACCCAAGGCCGATAATTCGGCATTCCATCTGCCGCCCAGTGTCGCATTTGGTGCGCCCACAAAACTCGCTTTGACTTCTGGCACGACATGGGGTTGATCCAGGTTACGCTGGCTGATGCGTAAGTCCTGAAAGGATAAGGCGCGAACGACCCCATAATTCCGACCCTGAAACCGTTCGGCATAAAGTTCGTTTTCCAGCACATCATCGCTACTGATATCGTACTGGTTTAAATATTGCTCATCTGACGTCACTTGAACCCGTGCCCCGGAACGCCATGTATCCGACATATCCCATCTGGCTTCGCCGAACAAATGACCTCGCACATCTTCGCTGACATCTTC
>CAZZGO010000124.1:0-3811 GCA_964654245.1 uncultured Pseudobdellovibrionaceae bacterium
AACGACCGCACCTTCAGGCAACTGGCCCATGGTGCCGACAACTTCGGGGTGTCCGGCATGGCCAATCAAAACAATCTGTCTGCCTTGGGCAAAATGACGCTCCGCTTCTTTATGAACCTTGCTCACGAGAGGGCACGTGGCATCAATGTAAAACATATTGCGGCTGGCGGCATCCGCCGGGATTTTCTTAGGCACGCCATGCGCTGAAAAGATAACCGGCCGTGTAGCGTCCGGGATTTCATCCAGTTCTTCAATAAAAACGGCACCTTTGGCTCTTAAATTTTCAACCACAAACTTATTGTGAACAATTTCATGACGGACATAAACAGGGGCGCCGTATTTTTCCAGCGTCTTTTCCACAATCTGAATGGCTCTATCCACCCCGGCACAAAAGCCGCGCGGCGCCGCCAAAAGAACTGTTAAAGAAGGACGTGTCATAAAGGTGATATAAACTGAAACGGGGTTGTTCTGCAACCATCAATGGCGTAATCTTTGCAGTATGAAGCTTTTAATCTTTATGCTCTTGGGTCTTATCACCCTGCCGGGATGCCAAACACTCTCCGGGGCAAAAAATGATATCGAGCGTATCATTGCGCCTGATACGCCGGGTCAGGTGAGATCTACGCCCGATAACCCGCCCACAGCCATGGCAGGCACTGAAACAACGTGCCCGCCGGTACGCGTGATGGATGATTTAAAACAAGCCGTTGAATTTGTCGATCTCTCCCGCCCTTCGGACGCCAGTGAAATGGGGCGTCTGACCCTTACACGGATTGACACGCGATGCGTGAATGAAGACGAGGCAACGGGGGTGGATATTACGTTTGAATTTGACGGCAAACTAGGCCCCAAAGGCAGATGGAAAGCCGGAGACGAGGCCAGTTTTGCCTATCCTTATTTTGTGGCCGTGACAGACGCACAAGGGGTTGTTTTATCCAAGGAACTTTTTGCCGCATCGGTTTCGTATGGCGCCACGGAAAACACCTTGCGTCAGGTTGAAACAATCCGTCAATCTATCCCGAACACAACAACAAAAAATGCGTTATATAATATCGTCGTGGGTTTTCAGTTAAGTGAGGAACAATTAGCCTATAACCGCCAACAACTGGCCCGCGCGAAAAAACCCTAAGCGGTCTTTCTTCGAATCCATGTTTTGATATGGCGCACGCGGTCTGATAGACGTCTGCGTATTTTATAGAGAGCTGATTCCATCGGCGTCAAAAGGGATTTTGGTTTTCCGCGCGCATATAATGTTTCTCGCGTTTCCATGATACTGAAATACACATGATAGGGCGTGGTACCCGGCATATAATCTGTGGCGGGTGATAAATCCCGGTTTAACCATTCAGTCCAAAACCCCCGTGGATCCATATATTTTTGGACAAAAACACGCATCATGCGAGACATATTAGCCTTTAGATCATCACGGCTTAATCCGCTATCCATCAACAAGGCGTTGGCTTTCAAGATTTCCCCAAACGGCCAGAGCCGTTTGGTATCGGCAATCACCTGATAATGATCGTTTAGTTCATCATATATGCCGCCATATTCAGAATCCCATCCATGGGTATTGGCCCATACCAACATCTGCGTGCACACGGAATCTTGTTCAGGAAATGACGTTCCGGTAAGAAACGTATATTTTTTCAAAAGCCATATCCATTCCCCATAATGGCCGGGCTCCAGAACAAAGCATCCCTCTTTAGATGCAGGATTTAATTCATCGTCAAAATATTCACTTAAGGTGTTGTGTGTGCGGTTATAAAATTTTTGATGAAACAAGGTGACAACTTCATCCGCAAGTAACTTGAAAGAGGTATCCCCCCATGTCTGAAAAGCAAACAGACACGCCTCGAGAAGGTGCATATGTGATTCATGACGCCGGAGTTGTGGAATTGGCTTTAAATCCGGTGACAGAGATTCAGCAAAGCCGGGTTTACCCGACATCCGAAAATATTGATCAATGAAACCAAGTGTTTTCAGGGCGTAATCACGTGCATCAGAATCAGGATAGGCCTTACCGTAATGCGCCAGCGCAAAAATAACAAAGGCCAACGCATATAAATCATAGCGATCGTCCAGCGGCTGACCCAACGGATCAAGACTAAATCGCCACCCCCCTGTCTCTGGGATAAAAAAATGATCGATCAGCGCACGATAAGATACATATAGCTTAGGGGCGAATTTTAAATCCGGCCTATGCCGGGCGGCATCCGCGTACATGGCCAGTTGGCGGCACTGGGTTAATAATCTTTTGTACGGCATAGGCAAAGGGCGAAAAGCATGCCCCAGACGTTCATGGAACAAACCCGTGGCCGGGTCACAAAACGCCCCATGCCATTTCGGAATCCAGCGAAATAAAAGCCGTCGTGCCAGAATATCGGATTGTGTGAGCGGGCTGTCTGTGTCATTCATGTGTAGGTATCATATAGCATCACATGAAAACGACAATATATACACATGAGAGTGCCCTGGCGCACGATACGGGAGAATCCCACCCGGAATGTACCAATCGTTTAAGCGTTATTTATGACCTTTTGGATACGCCGCCTTTTGACACGCTTCTCCGCGTCAAGCCGCCGCCGGCAGGAATGGAGCATCTTCTTCTGGCACACAGGCCGGATTATATTCAAAAAATCGAAGACATGATCCCCCCGATGGACGTGGTTGATTGGGGGGGCGAAGTCATACTCTCTCCCGGGACATGGGAAGCCGCGCTACGGGCGGTGGGGGCGGGTTGTTTGGCGGTTGATGATATCTTTCAGAACAAAACGACCCGCGCCTTTTGTGCCATGCGTCCGCCCGGGCACCATGCCCTGCCCGATCACGCCATGGGATTTTGTTTATTTAATAATATTTTTATCGCGGCACGCCACGCCCAAACATCTTATGGGGTCAAAAAAATCGCGATCATTGATTTTGATGTGCATCATGGCAATGGCACCGACCACATGACCCGGTCTCATGATGGATCTATTTTATTTATTTCAACGCATCAATATCCGTTATGGCCCATGTCAGGCCATCCAGATGATAACGAAGAATCCGTACAGAATTGGATTTTACCCCCGGGAAGCGGGTCTGAGATATTCCAAATGGTCTATGAGACCAAAGTCTTTCCTGCCATCAACGCTTTTGAGCCAGAGATGATCATGATATCCGCCGGGTTTGATGCCCACCGGGATGATCCGCTAGGTGGGCTTAATTTGACAGCAGATGATTTTGAATGGGTTACCCGCCATTTATGCGCCCTCGCCAACTTGACGGCGGAGGGGCGGGTTTTATCCCTGCTTGAAGGGGGCTATGACCTCAACGCCCTTCAGGAGAGCGTGTCAGCACATTTACGGGCACTGATGTCGCCCGGTTAATGACGTGTGTTATGATCCTGTGGCCGCCCAAGCAAGGCACGATGTGTGTCCTGTTCATGTTGGCGGCGTTTGGCACGCGCCACGCGCCACAAAATAAAATCAATATTTTTCAATGAGTTACCGTTAAAATCAATCGGCGAGAGCTTTTGCATGGGTCAAAGCCTTTCTTGATAATGACATATAATTTGATTATATCTCATCTTGCCCCTGTCCAGATGTGCAAAGTGGTGTCATCAGCCTTGAGAAATCAGCGTATCTGGCCTACACTCGCGGGCGTTTAAATTGTGAAATAACTCAAGGGATTATCATGGGTGCCAAAGGGGCTGTATCACCAAGTTTTGAAGATGCGCTGGCGGAACTGGAAACCATTGTGAAAGGTCTGGAAAGCGGCAAAACAACGCTAGAGGAATCAATCACGGCATACACACGGGGAATGGAATTAA
>CAZZGO010000125.1:0-3776 GCA_964654245.1 uncultured Pseudobdellovibrionaceae bacterium
GGAGCTCACATGTCCCCCGTTCGTCTGGCCGGCCTTTCGTTGATGATGGTTTTACTATGCACCGGGTGCCAGACATCGGCCACAACCGGGGTGAATGCCACCCGAAGCGCGATTGATACGCTCTTTGGGGTTAATTTCGATTTTGGCCAGTCGGCCATGTCGTCTTTAAGCGTGGGGGAGATATCGGAGGCGTTCCGGCAGGCTTTGCAGATCGGGAGCGGTGCCGTCACCCAGAAACTGGGACGACAAGACGGGTTCAGGCTGGATCAGTTCGTGCGCATTCCGCTTCCGCCCCAGCTGGCCTCGGCGCAGGGGCAGTTAAAAAAACTGGGTATCTCGGCACCGCTGGATGATTTGGAAACGAAACTCAATCGCGCGGCCGAAGCGGCGATGCCTCATGCCAAGGAGGTTTTCGTCAAGGCCGTGTCTGACCTGACCTTTCAAGATGTCATGGACATTTATAAAGGGCCGCCCGATTCGGCAACCGCCTATTTTAAAAAAAGCACATCTGGTTTGTTGGTCGAAAAAATCAAACCCATCGCGCGGGATACGATCGCTACGGCCGGGGCGTTTCAGGCATATGATGCTCTCGCCGGGCGGTATCCGGTGATGGCCGTGTTGCCAGATCCGAAAGATTCGCTCACAGATTACGTCACGCAAAAAAGTCTGGACGGCGTTTTTTATTATCTGGCGCAAGAAGAGGCCGCCATACGGCAAGACCCGATCCGTCATACCACCGCGCTTTTGAAAAAAGTATTCGGTACCTATCGCGCCGGGCAGGGAACTTAAGACTTACAATTCACATTCTGCGCGGGCAAAAAATTGTTAGGCCTGCCATAAGCGGCCAGAAATAAATTTTGAATGGCGTTGCCATCGGCATTTCTAACACCTCTGAACTTTTCGGGCGCGCCCAAGACGGGCTGCCCATCCTCGTCTGTCACCACAGGGAAGCGTAATCCCCACCAACCAAAAATAGTATCGCCGGGCGTACCATACCGGGCATCCAGCAGGATGATTTCTGTTTTATCCGCATTATATCGGGCGGTCACTTCGTTCCCGGCGAACCACGACAAAGTCTGTCCCTCAGGCGTGTCCATAGCACTATTTATTAAATCATCATGGGGTAACGTGCCGCACGTCCAGATAATTTTCTGCGGGGCAAAGGTGGACACAAACCCGACGCGAATGGCGTGATCCGGCTCTCTCACCACAATACGCCGCAAGAAGGGTTGGAAGATCGTTGTGTAAACCTTGACCTGTTCGGCCGGGATGTTTTGTTCTGCTAGTTGCTTGACGGCGATTTCTTCGGCGCGGATATTTTGTGCCCAGCCAAAAAATAAATACAGTGTCGTGACGGTCAGCAATATGATGGCGATGTTTTGTGCATGCACGCGCACCCGTTTGAACATCAGGGATACAAGCCCCGCGAGCAAGGGCAGGGTATAAACCGGGTCAATGATGCTGATACCGGGAATTTCAAAACGCTTGTTTGAAAATGGTGCCAAGAGTTGCGTGCCATATATCGTGAATAAATCCAAAAGCGGATGGGTAAACAGCGCGAGCACGCACACCGCCATAAACGTCTTAAGGGGCATACCCGGTTTTGACCACCATCGCCATGCCGCCCACCCCATCGCCATCCCCATGAGAGGCGTGATGATAAGGGAATGGGTGATATGACGGTGATATTTCCATGTGCCCAGATCCCCCAGAAACGGGGTATAGAGCACGTCCAGATCCGGGATTAACCCGCCCAGTGCCCCCAGCATCACGGCTTTGCCGCCCAGCTTCTTATAACCCACCGCTTGACCAACGGCGGCACCCAGAATGATTTGTGTCACTGTGTCCATGGGACATTCACCTATCTTTTTGGACGGAAAAGTCCATGGGTTTAAAGGGGCGGCAATGGGTTTATTTGTTTTTTTATGAATGAAATCAAAGGGTAGGGGTAGATACGGTATTATAATACCTTTTATATATCCTTCTGTAATTCCTGACTTTTTTCTTGACGGTGGCCAAAAATATCTATTTAAAGGCGTCAGTTTAAACATACGTAAGGGTATAGACACATGAAAACATATTCAGCCAAACCCGCTGAGATTAACAAAAAATGGGTGCTGATCGATGCAGAGGGCGTTGTCCTCGGTCGTCTGGCCTCAGTGATTGCTAATCGTCTGCGCGGCAAACACAAACCCACTTATACGCCGCACATGGATGATGGTGACAATGTCGTTGTGATCAACGCGGACAAGGTGCGCATCACGGGTAAAAAAGCCCAAGGCGATGTGTTTTATTGGCACACAGGTTATCCTGGCGGGATCAAGGGAAAAACCAAAGGTGAAATCCTGAAAGGTGAGCACCCGGAGCGTGTTCTGGAGAAAGCCGTTGAGCGCATGATCACCGCAGGCCCCTTGCGTAACAAGATCATGACGAATCTGCGTATTTTTGCCGGTTCTACTCACACCCACGAAGCCCAACAGCCTGAAGTGCTGAATGTGGCCGCTATGAACCCCAAGAACAAGAGAGCGTAAGCCATGTCCGAAGCAAAATTAAAAGATCTCAAATCTCTGACGGCGTTTGCGGAACCAAAAAAACGCGAAGCCAAAATCGATGCCCAAGGCCGTGCGTACGCGACAGGTCGCCGTAAAGATGCGGTGGCACGGGTCTGGCTGAAACGCGGACGGGGTCAGGTTGTTGTGAATGGCAAACCTCAAGATCAATATTTCGGTCGTCAAACACATCTTCTGGTGTTGAACCAGCCGTTCCTGATTGTGGGACGCGTGAATGAATTTGACGTGATGTGCACCGTGAAGGGCGGCGGATTATCCGGTCAGGCCGGTGCCGTGCGTCACGGTATTTCCCGCGCGCTGGAAAATTTTGATCCAGAACTTCGCGCCCCCTTGAAAAAGGCCGGCATGATGACCCGGGATGCCCGTATGGTTGAACGTAAAAAAGTCGGCAAGCACAAAGCCCGCCGTTCGAAACAATGGGTCAAACGTTAATCGTTTCAGATCCGATACCGAATACAAAAGACCCCGGGAAACCGGGGTTTTTTTTATGAGTCAAGAATATAGACATAATGTATATTATTTTGTATAAGCTTACGTAAACAAGCGAAAGCCATGCGACCCAAAAACCAAATAAATTATTTTCTGACCCCCGTTTCAAACCTTGGGCTCTCCACAGGTACGCACAACTCATTGCTTAACGTGGGTATTTACTTCACCGCTCAGCTATTGACGTTAGAGGAAAGCGAAATCACTTCCCTGCGCGGCCTGGGGGCGGGTTCCGTTTCAGAAATAAAACAGCAGTTCTCTGAACGTCAGTTAGTCGTGGGTATGTTGAAAGCAGACAAACGGATAATTGATGAAGTTACGAGCCCTATAAAAAAATTTATTGGTCAAAAAACGGCACATATGGTGGCCATGGCCGCCCGATCTGAGGGTAAAAATATTTTAGGCAATAAAATGATGCCGGATACACGTTGTATTATTGAAGAGGTTAGCCAGGGGCTTTCTCGTATTTTTGGGGAGCAAGAATTTTCACTGCCACAGGAAAATCCAGCTAAATTCACTAGTGATATGACTTTGGAGAGCTGTATACGTACAGCGTTTTCTGCTTTATCTACGACAGAAAATATTTCAATAGAACGTATTGGCGCGGCAGTAGATCACCCCGACTTTCAAACAAGTTTTCAAAAATTTTTAACTTCGACTATTGCTAAAACGCCATGTGGCCCGTCATCGCCCGGCCCAAAATAAGGGCGTGGATGTCGT
>CAZZGO010000126.1:0-3772 GCA_964654245.1 uncultured Pseudobdellovibrionaceae bacterium
AATAGTCATGGAATAGGCGCGCGCGATCTTGGGGCAAGGCATCAATCCAACGTTGTATATTCTGCCCCTTGGGCTGGTCGGTGGCCGGCGTGCCTGAAGCCAAGGCCGTAATAGCTGTCCGAAGCTGTGCTTCATCCGGCGGCGTCAGCACACAGGCATCACGAATAATATCGTCAGAATGATCTCCCGGTTTGATATCAAAAAACTGGCACAGGGCGGTATAAAGACCGTCGATGTTGAAATGTTTTTGCCGGATTTTCTGCCATGCGTGGCGTTCTCTTAAAATATCCTGAAGGCGTGCTGTAAAGAAATCTTCATTCTGAATCTGTGCCAGACGGTTAAGAGAATCAGCAAGCGGCGATCCTTTTTCCGCTTCTGCCCGCGCTAGTACCTTATCCCGCGCCCGGGTCATTACGCTCAGTGATTCCGCTTCGTCCATCGCTTGAAAATGGGGGGACAAACCGGCTTCCAGCGGAAATCGGCTTAAGACAGATTGGCAGAAGGAATGAATCGTCATGATATTCAGCCCGCCCGGTGTTTCCGTGACATGTGCAAAAAGCCGCCTTGCAGACTGAATCATTTGTGGCGTGGGCGCCTGACCCAAAAGGGGGGTCAAATGATCTTGGATTAACACGGAGTCTGGCAGGCTGGACCATGCCGCCAGTTTTTGTGTCAAACGAATCGACATTTCATTGGCGCCGGCCTTGGTAAAGGTAATGGCCAGAATACGGGCAGGCGGGGTGCCTGGCCGTCCATCCGGCCGGGGCAAAAGCAACCGAAGCACGCGGTCAATTAACACTTTTGTTTTGCCAGACCCGGCACTGGCCGCAACCCAAACAGAATGATCCGGGTGTGATGCCAAACGCTGGCGCACATGGGGGTCTATATCCCGAACCGGGACGGTATGATCTATAGGGGCTGATATCTTGATACCGCTCATGCCGCGTCCCCTTCGGGTTCTTCTTGGCTGGACCATTCCTTGACCCGTGCCAGAAGTTCGTAATCATCAAAGTCCGGCAAGAATCCCGGCCGTGGCCGGCATAAATACGGGGTCTTAGGGTCGGCAAAGGTGGTCATCAAACTGATGATCATGTCCCGGGCACGGCCGATCAATGGGGGCATGGCTTCGGCATCGTCAATATTCATGACCTCGCCGGCCGTACGTCCCCCGCCGATAATCCAGTACGCCAGATGTGAAACCGGTTTGGCCGGGACATCCTTAAACCCCCCTTCTGAAAGAATAAGGGCTTCGAGCGGGAGTTGCGGCAATGTCACCTGTTTCAGCCGTGATAAAGACAAACCCCGCGCGGAAGATTTGTAATCTATGATGGCGTATGTGTTGCCATTAACCCCGACATCAATCCGGTCGGCGCGGGTGGTAAGTTTCAGGTGGGCTCCCTCTGCGTGTAAAGTGATCTCGCCATAGGCTTCTTGAATAAAGGGACGCCATGACTCTTCCCATGTCTGAGATTGATTTTCTAACCACTGGGCAATCTGGATTAACCGGGGTTTCCAAAAGGGAAGAAACCCCGCCGAGAGACGATAAGGTTTCAATTCATCTTCAATCAGACTTAAAAAAAGAGGGACGGCTTGATCTTTCGGCCTCTTCGGTCGTTGTTGAACCCATGTTTCAATCGTCCGGTGAAGCACGGATCCCCTAAAAGCCGGGTCCATGGCTTTTTCGATCGGCGGGATCTGTTTTAACTTCAAAATATGGCGGGCGTACACCCCGTACGGGTTCTTAAGCCATGTTTCTATGGCGGTGACAGGTAACATATCTGGCCTTACATCCTGGGGCGGGCAAGGCGCGGGTCTGGCCACGGGGATAACACGTTCCGGGGTATCTTTAAGCCGGGCATATGTCTGAGATAAACCCTGCCGGGTTGATAGCCCTTCAATATTTAACGCCCGGCATACCGTATCAAACCGGGACAACCAGCGCGCAGGTACCGTTGGCGTCCCGTCAACACGAAGCGCACGCGTTAAAATCACACGCGGGGTACACAGGCCTTGAACAAAATCATGGGCGGATAATCCCACGGCGCGTTCCGGGGACGGAAGGCCGAATTGCCGGCGCATGGGTCTCGACATAAACGGATCCACGGGCGGGGATGGCGGCCATGTCCCCTCGTTCAACCCGCCTAAAATCATGATATCGGCTTGAAATAACCGGGCTTCTAACTGACCCAGAATCTTTAACCTTGGATGTTGCCCGTAAGTGGCGCGTACGGGGGTTTTGTTCAGCAGAGATTCCAAAATCCCCTGATAGGTACGAATATCCAAAGGGGGCAGAATATCGGGCTCTGACACAAGATCAGACAAAAGCGACGATAAAGATTCTCCGTCTTCCCCCGACCATAGACGCTCCGCCTCACCCCAGCTTTCGGTCAGCCGTATGTGCAAGGTTACCCAAACAGACAGGGGCAAGGACGGCGACAAGTTGATGTCAAACATTCCGATATCTGCCCTGATCCGGTCAATCAGTTCCAGCATGCCGGGGGTCTGGGGATGGGCACTCTCGTTTATCCTGTCCCTTAAATTTTTAATACCGCCTGTATGTGTTATACCCCGGCAAAAAACATGATCCAGTGCCATGATAACGTCCGGTAACGTTTTTGAATAACAGCATAATTCATGTTTCAATAACGCCATCAGCGATGCAGGGGCAAAATCTGTCTCTAGCGCACGTACAACCAAGGACAAAAACATCCCTGACGATGTTTGGGTCAGCGGTACGCCCCCCGAATCATCCACAATAATGCCCCATCGCCGACAGGCAGACGCCACCCGGGCAGACAAAGACCGATCCGGGGTGACAAGGGCGGCTGTCCGTCCGGGTGTTTCCAGCGTTTCCCGGAAAATCAGAGAAATAATATCGGCTTCTTCCTGAAGCGTTTTGGCTTGGTAATATTCGATATGCTGGGCACCTGTTCGCAAGGCTTCGGCCTCGGCGGGTGTCCATGTGGTCGAAGACCATTGATCCGTCGTTTCGGCCGGACGCATGATTTCCCGCGCGAAAGAAAGACGGGCTGTGTGCTCCACCGGCCTGTTTTCTGCCGCGCCCCATATCTGTACGTCGTCCGTACGGGTTACCTTCATATCGGCTAGCAAGGCTTTGAGCGTGCCCTGCGGATGTGTATCGCTCAGTGTTTCCCACTCAATGTCCCCTATATCCGGGTCTAACCCCGGCAAGATCAGACGACCCTGCGGAAGCCGGGCAATCACGGATAATAGTCCGCGTGTGGCGGGGATCGAACCTGTGGAACCGGCGGCCACCATCGGCGTGTCGGGTGGACTTTCCTCAAGGCAACGCGTGTACGCCTTCATGAACCGATTTCGACGATCAGCAGGATCAATCGCGCCTTCACTGGCCAGAATTTGCGGCCAATGCACGCTTAAAATTTCTAAAAAACGTAAGGTAATCTGCCAATGATCTGCGAATTCCGCCGCCTGTACGACTAACGGCAGGTCAGATAAGGCCAGATCTTCGGTGTAAATTTGATCCATCAGCCGCCCAAGGGCTTCGGCCAGGGCAAAATCCTGATCTGTGCCGTGTGAATATTGAGGAAACGCACCAATCAAACGTGCCAGTAACATCTGGCGTTTTAACGGGGACAGGGCAGGTGGTATTTGTGTTTCCAGATCCTTCAGGCGTGACGACATAGACGGTGCTAAGCTATGCCAGCTGATGGCGTCTTCATCAACATCCCCAATGGGGCAAAGACGGGGAAGTAGTAACGGTTTGCCGTTTGATTGTCTTAAAAAAGCCTCC
>CAZZGO010000127.1:0-3698 GCA_964654245.1 uncultured Pseudobdellovibrionaceae bacterium
TTGAATCCGCTCAAGCGTAATTTTTTAAACTGGATCATCGATATCACTTAAATTTGTTATACGTCTTTAATTACTCTGATTGGGGGGTTTCAATCGCCGCCACTTTACCGTCTGTGACGACGCGGAAAACGCGTTCGAATTCATATAACGGCATGGCTCCGCTAATCCGTTCTTTCCCGTCATTGATGATAAAGGTAGGGGTGGATTCAACCTTCCATTTTTCCGTTCCTTCTTTGACGCCTTGTGCTACGAATTGTTTAACGGCAGGGTCAGCCAGACACGCAGAAGCCTGCTCATCACTTAATCCGGCCAGTTTGGCATTTTGTTTTAATGTTGTGATGTAATCCGGCTGAGCGGTCCAGTCATCTTGTGTTTTGAACAAAAGAGAAATATAGGCTTCGTATTTATCCAGCGGCAAACACCGCGCCAATATAGACGCATCCAGCGCTGCCGCGTTTAACGGGAATTCCTTAAACTCAATCAACACCAAACCCCAAAAAGAAAATAGCGGCGATGCTCATTTCCGGCTGAGCGGTCCAGTCATCTTGTGTTTTGAACAAAAGAGAAATATAGGCTTCGTATTTATCCAGCGGCAAACACCGCGCCAATATAGACGCATCCAGCGCTGCCGCGTTTAACGGGAATTCCTTAAACTCAATCGACACCAACCCCTTATCGATATATTTTTCTTTTAACTGGGGCAGGATGTCTTTGTGGAAATGCGCACAGTGTGAACATGTCAGTGAAGCAAACTCAATAATCTTTACCGGGGCATCGGGGGAGCCCATGATACGCGGGGTTTTCACCGCATTCATGTCAATCGCGCCTGATACGGCAGAGGTCACAGCCGGGGCGGCATTTGGCTCTGCGCCCACGGTGGCTTCATTCACAACGTCCGTGATGCCTGTATCCGCAGGTGTGTTATGTGCCATTGAATCGTGGCTATGTTCACCCGGCGTTTCTGATGTCGAAAGCGGTGATTGTTCGGGCGCACCTTCTTTTTTCGTAAATAAACCCGCGCCCATCGACAGCCCGATCAGGAGAACCAGCGCGAGGACGGAAATGAGCATCGCCGCTATTTTCTTTTTGGGGTTTGGTGTTTCTGTCATAACCTATCCTTTGCCATAAGTTGGCCTAAAAACTATACGATTACATGTCAGATATCCAGTCATAACTGACAGATTGGCCAGATCAATGTCAATAAATTCGCCGGGTCGAGGGGGCTTTATCCACACACACAGAAAAGGCGGCTTTAGGGGGTCAGGATCAAGTCAATCCGGTCAGGCGGGGGGGATTGGCTTTTATCCCCCAATGCCCGGACATCCATTCGGTCTGCCGGGATCCCTTGCCGAATCAGGTCACTGCGCAGAAAAAGGGCGCGATTAAGTGCCATGCGCCGATCGCTGTTTTGTATGCCTTTTTCGGGCGTGGCAAATGACCTGATTTCCAGTCGTGCCGAAGACCCCTTCAGTACGGGCAGAATATCTCGGGTCAAAATCTCGCGGTTTTCGGGTGATATCTCCAAGGCACCCCGCGCATAGATGATCGTTTTTTCGAGCGGGGCATTCAGGGTAACAGCGGGTGAGGGGGGACTGGATGCCTCTGCTCGCCGCGTTTTTTCGGCCTGTAATCGTTCTTGATGTTGTTCCAGCAGGGTTTTTTGTGACGCACCAGAATCTGCTGTGCCGGGTGTGTTCTCAACCGGGGCAGAATCTACCTGGCTGGCGGGGGTAGGGCGCATTTCAACCGGGCCTTTGACCATGCTTTCCGGTTTCTTTTTATCGGCGGATTCTGAAAGCTTGGGTTTGGCCGGACTGGGCAACGTTCGGGGACTGGATGTCTGCGGGGTTATCACGGGACGTTGGTCTGTTTGGGGTGCCGGTGCGTCATACGGGATGGCGGGGGATCTCGTCGGTTCGATCATCACGGGCTTGTCAGGACGTTGCTGGGCGGTGGGCGGCGCGCCAAACAAAGGCGGGGGTTGATATCCTTGTAAATCAGTATCCTGAGCCATGGCCAGAGTCTGGCAAAAAACTGCCAGCACAAGACAGAAAAAAACGGCACATCTGAACATGAAAAGACTATAGATCATCTGATAAAAAAGTCATCAGTATCTGCCGGTCTTTAGGCGACGGATTTGAGCAATTTTCGAAGGTTCGTGTGGATTGACGGGTTACCACAGACCAGATGACGGCTATAGGTGGGGTTATCGTCATTATCAATCGAGGTCACATATCCACCGGCCTCCTTGACGATCAAGCTTCCGGCGGCGGCATCCCAAGGTTTTAAGCCGCGTTCCCAAAAACCATCAAACCGGCCTGCGGCCACATAGGCCATATCCAAAGCCGCAGACCCAAAACGGCGGATCATCGGGGCGACGTTACACACCACATCCAGTTCTGCTAGTAATTTTTTCTTTCTGTCTTCGGCGGGGGTAGGATATCCGATTGCCAAAATGGCACTTTCAAAATCCGAACGACCAGAAACCCGTAGACGTTTTTTGGCCAAAAACGCCCCCATCCCTTTTTCAGCGCGGAAGAGTTCAAACTTAACCGGATCATACACCAACCCGGCGATAATCTGACCTTTTTGCTCAAGGGCGATGGAAATGCTCCATTGCGGGATGCCGTGCATAAAATTATGCGTGCCATCCAATGGATCAATAATCCATTTATTCTCTGTGTCTGCGCCTTTCACTTCGCCTGATTCTTCCATTAAAAAGGAATAATCGGGATGAACGCGTCTTAATTCTTCGAAGATAATTTCTTCAGATCGCTTATCGGCGGCGGTGACGAAGTCGGCAGGGCCTTTGCGGGATACTTGTAATTGCTCCACTTCACCGAAATCACGCACCAAAGATTTGGCGGCTTTTTCGGCCGCCTTGATCATCAAGGACATGACAGGGGATTGCAAAGCCATATGAAACCTTAATCTTTGGCGCGTTCAACGTAGGATGAATCGGCTGTTTTAACGACAATCCGAATGCCGGATTCAATATGGGGTGGCACCATCACCTTGATCCCGTTTTCCAAAATGGCGGGTTTGTAAGATGACGACGCTGTCTGGCCTTTGACCACTGGTTCGGCTTCGACAATTCTTAAAATCACGCTATCGGGCAGGGTGACGCTTAAGGGTTCATTTTCAAATGTTTCTATCGTGACGATCATGCCATCTTGAAGAAAAGCCGCCTGATCCCCCAGAACAGAACGTTTGACTTCAAGCTGTTCAAAAGATTCCTGGTTCATAAACGTAAAAACATCCGCGCCATCGTTAAACAGATATTGGTATTCAGCCTGTTCCAGACGCACTTTTTCGATCATTTCCTGGGTGCGGAAACGCATGTTGTTTTTGTTCCCGGAACGGATATCGCGCATTTCAATCTGGATCACAGAGGCGCCCTTTCCGGGTTGCATGATGTCATATTTCGTAACAGCCCATAATTTACCGTCCTCTAAATCGATGACATTCCCGGGACGAAGTGTAATGGCGGTGACTTTCATGAATTTTCTCTCTCTAACATCGATAAACCAAAGGATTCCAGACGCGCTTTGATATCCGGGTCTGTTACCCCTTCAAGAAGCTGTGATAAATGACTTTTTTGGTCATCCGTCAAGGTTTTTCTGGGTTTTGGGCGCGTCGCTGGACGATTGTCGGGCATATGCACGAACTTGATATCCGTGATCCATCTTTCACCAAAG
>CAZZGO010000128.1:0-3678 GCA_964654245.1 uncultured Pseudobdellovibrionaceae bacterium
CGATATCATCCGATACCTCAGTTCGTCCGACCTTAGGTGGTTGCATTCGAGCAACGGCGGTTTCCGAGAGCTTTTTACTCAAAATTAGCCATCCATTTTCGATAATAAATTATCGAGAAATATAGCTGATTCTTGAGTGATAAGTAAACAAGCCATTGTTTTTGCAAGTAAAATCATGACTCTCTCGTGCGGGTTCGTACCAGTTCAGACCCCGTTTTATCGCCTAACGACCTTCGGTTTCTGGGTTCCGGGGTAACGCCGGGGTAACGCTTTCGTACCGGAACCAGCCCCCTTAGTTCGTACCGGGGGAGGTGGGTTCGAACATGAAAAAGTCAGTAGAGCCTTGATATAATCTAATAATTCAGACTATCAGGGACGAGTACGGACGAGAATTTGTCGCTTTTGTAAACCGAAGGTCGGGAGTTCAAATCTCTCTGCCGGCACCATTTTTTCTGGAAAACTCAATAGTGAATCTGTTCAATGGGTTAGACTTGGAGACGAGTTTAAATCTCGAACGGTAACCATTTTATTTTCACGAACTAAAAAATTATCACCCCCGTAATTTATTGATCTGATTCAAAAATATGAACGGAGGTCTTCATTCTCCGCCTTCTCGCATACCATTTGAAAGTTACAGGAAGGTCGACCTTCGCATGCCGTCATGCGCGGAATGGAGAATGGTGAAACATCGTCTGAAATTTAGAAAATTGATGTCTGTGGCGTGATGCAAGGTGCAGCACCAATTTTTACGCTGTCACATGCTATTGAAACGATTGCCATCGAGTGTTGACGTTTGAACAAATGCCGCCGGATAGAATTTGGAGAAACGGAGAATTAGACCGAAACGGGAGGTTAAAATTAAGCTGGTCCTTCTGTGCCAGACGGTTTTGAAACCAGCCTTCCTGATGGAGGAAGAGCTACTTCATTGCCGTTTTCAGATATGGCTTCAACTAAGAATGTTGATGGATGACGCTTAAAAATATGAAATCCGAAGCTATCAGGACGTTCTCCTGATTTTAAATACTTAAAGGGATTAATAGACACGATATCATCATCTTTTTTAAAAAGAATAACCGCACCGTGTCTTAAGTTTAATGAATAGCCCGCATCAGGACGTGTTAGATTTTTGCCATCGGATAAATAGCTTGTATAGGACGGGTCATATACACCATGTTCTGCCATAGCAGCAGACTCATATGGTGTTCCGCTTCCGTATTGATCATTGTGATTTGTAGAACCTGAGTCACGGTCGGTGCCATTGCTTAGGGTATGAGCAACTCTATTTTTTGAAATAAACCTAAAATGGACATTTTCAGGCTCTAATCCCATAGCCTTTATTAATCTTACGATTTCCGGTGCCCCAACTATACCGTCTTCATGCAAAGTCGGCTTTAAATGCAGTTTCTGATCACCCGCAACGGATGGCTTTTTTGAAAAATCAAAAGCTATTAATGGTAATTTTGACATCGCATAATTATACATAATAATAAAAAACACTGCAAAACTTATCAAGCCAGAGAAGGCGTAGAAAGTGTTAATTTCCAGCGTTGATGCGTACCTCCCTGTCGCGGAAAATACTTCTATAAAAATCGCTTTAAAACATGAGCAATAACAACTACTTACAGTTGATAATTTTTGTGGGATTAAGTCACCCTGCGGTACCATTAAATTATAGAAAATGTCAGACCTTGATATTTTCATAATAAAAATGATAGAATTTGGGCATGTCATTGGATACTGATTCGCTGAAGCAATGCTTTGATAGAAAGGCCTTTTCCTTGAACTGTCTGCCGGATCCTTTCGCGGCAGGCTTCATCAGGGGCCCTGAAAATAGCCTGCATCAGACGTTTAATCTCAAAAGTCCGGATGTTTACAGTTCTTCACACAGGGTAGAACAAGGGGGGATCGGTTTTTCTGCGGAGGAGCCTATAGGAACCGAGCATGTCGGTAATTGTGTGGCAGTCATCGCGCGTGATCCCGTCACGGGCAAGACGGGCCTTGCACATTACGATGCTGTCAGTACACCTGAGTCTCTTGAACGTCTATTTGATCGTCTGCCCGATAGACGGCTCGATGTTGTTCTTATCGGTGCCATGTATGATGAAAATACGGTAGGCAATGATTATCTGCGCGATACGTCGCGGAGCAATCTGAACGATGTTCTGAGTTTTCTGGCCAACAAGAATGTGAACATAGTCGGCGCGCGCATTCATGATCCAAACCAGCCGACAAATTTTGTTGTCAGTCCAAAAGATTTCTCTTTTGCCCCCGTTAGCCCGGACATACCGAACCCTGACAAAGGTCTCGCTTTTGCACGGAATTTTCTGGCTGCGCCAAAACAACCTCTGGCGGTTGAATTTGACCTGACGCAGTCAAAAGATCGTTTTCCTTATTTGCTTGATCGTGAACAGGTGGAGAATCTTAATAATCATGTAAAAGGAAAAAGTCATGAGGAGGTTTCGGCATGGCATGCTTCCTTAGGCGCGCGTGGCGGATTTGAAAACATTCAGGCGGATCTTTCACTGGGGACGTATCTGCCTGCTTATGAAACTGCGGTAGAATCTGTTATCCGTGATCTTGGCGGCGTCGATGAGGAGGCAGAGTCTGCTCTGCGTCATCGCCCTGTGTATGTCGGGGCCAACGCTCTGTCCTTTAATCGTCAAAATTTTGAGCCGTCAAACCTGAAACCGTCTCTTACGTCTTTTAATCCCAGATAAGGCGCACTTTTCTTGAATCTATAAAATCCAGCGATTGCCGTTCGCGGGCCGTGTCGCTATTTCAAACTTTCAAAGAAAGCCCATATCTCATCGTTCGCCGAGATGGCTTTGGATGTCGGCTCTTTCTTCATCTGCTTGCGGCCGCCGGGTTTATTGCCGCCGGGCCATGAGTGGCCCCCTGTCTCGGTGACGCACAATTTTACCTGCGATCCGCCGGTGCATGATGCATATATATCGCAATAGACGCCTTCCACATCCAGCACGCGCGCGGGTTGCCCGCTGCAATTGTTGCGTTCCTTCCACAGCCTGAATGTATCGGGAACGGAAGTGAAGTCCGTGACCATGGTTTCGTCTTTGAAGACATCCTTGCCCATTCCGCCGTTGAAAAGAACGTGCGTATCGTTCTGTGCGTGGATGTGCAGCACGGAAACCGGATTTTTCGGATGGCAGCCCGGCATGTTGTCGGTGCCGGTCACGCTGGCGACGGCCTTGAACGTACCGGAAAGCTCGCAGGCTATCCTGTACGCCATCATGCCGCCGTTCGACATGCCAATGGCATAGATTTTATGCGGGTTTATGTTCACCTGCCGCGTGATATTCGTGACCATCTGTTTGACGAAGCCGATATCATCGACATTGTTGTTCCGGGCTTTACCGCAGCATTTGTCAGCATTCCATGTCGCCAGTTTGCCGGATGCAAAAGGACTGAACCCGTTCGGAAACACGATGACATAGCCGGTCTGGTCGGCCTTGGATATCAGGCCGTAATATTCATCTCTGGCCATATAGTCCATGTCGCCGCCGCCGCCGTGGAATGAGAATATCAACGGGGCGGGCGTGGCCGGGTTGTATGAAGGCGGCACATGAATCCGGTACATGCGGGTCAGGCCTTGATGCGGGATCGAGAAATAATAATCGCCGGGCGCGGTGATGCGGTCATTCGGCGATGCGTTGGTTTCCG
>CAZZGO010000129.1:0-3668 GCA_964654245.1 uncultured Pseudobdellovibrionaceae bacterium
CCGTTTATTGACGATGATGGTGCGGGCGCTTGAATCTGCCTCGCTGAAAAAAGAAAATATATCCTTGAAGCTTAAGGCCGATATTGTTTCTGATATTCGTTATACTAGCCATTCTGCCACTGAATTAAAAACTACGATTGATAAGATCGCTCCCGCCGGAAGCCGTGTGATGATTAAGGGCGAGGCAGGATGCGGCAAGGAAACCATCGCCCGTTTAATTCACGCTAAATCCCCCCGGGCAAAACGTCCTTTTTCGGTAGTGAATTGCGCGTCTCTTAACCTCGATAATTTCGAGACTATGTTGTTCACGGGTGGGAATGGGTACGCGCGAGGTATTTTTGACGAGACTTCTGGCGGGTCTGTTTTGCTGTATGAAGTGTCAGATATCCCCATGGATATTCAAGGCAGGTTGGTGAAAATACTTCAGGATCAATCTTTTTCCCCTGCGGGGAGTAAAGAGCCTATTCGATTTGATGTCCGCGTTTTATCCTGCACACGAAAAAATATGAGCGATGAAATCAAGGCAGGACGCTTTCGGGAAGATTTATTCTACCGTCTGAATGTGGCGTCTATTCATGCCCCATCCCTTCGGGAGAGAGTACAGGATATTCCAGATATGGCACGGGAGTTCATTGAAAAATTTTCCCGCGAAGCAGGATTTATTGTCCCCACTTTATCAGACCCGGCTATAACCGCGCTTCAATCCTATGTTTGGCCGGGTAATATCCGTGAGTTAAAAAATGAAATGGAGCGCGCCGTGATGATGTGCGGCGGACAGGAGATTATTGATCGGGTGCATTTATCCCCGGCCATTATCGGGGAAAATGCCTTGAAATTTAACGAAGGGCAGGGGGGCGATGATTATTTATCCATGCCCTTACGCGAAGCAAGGGAGTTATTTGAAAAAAAATATCTTCAGGCACAAATGATCCGGTTCGAGGGGAGTGTGTCCGAAACGTCCAGATTTATCGGGATGGAACGCTCTGCGCTTCACCGTAAGCTTAAAACCCTTGGCATCACGGGCGGAGATAAGTCAGACGAAGAGGGGTCTTCCGATCAAGATATATCAGACGATGAGATGATAACCACCTCTGAGAAACGAAAGTCGGCCTAGTGTTGCATCTTGCTCAATCCTCTCCCTATCCGGTTATTTTATTTGATTGGGATGGTACGTTGGTGGATAGCATGCCGTTGGTATTGGCCGGGCATAATCTGGTGCGCGAAAAATTGGGATATCCGCTTTGGGGTATGGCAGAGGTTTTAAAATACGCCACCAAATCAGCACGCGAGAATTTTCCGGTTTTATATGGGGATCGTGCCAGTGAAGCCGAAAGTCTTTTTTATACCTATGTCAACGCGCACCGTTTTGACATTTTAAAATCATATCCGCACACGCAAGACGCCTTAACGCAACTAAAATCTGCGGGATTTCGTCTGGGCGTTGTCAGTAACAAAAAATATGAATATCTGAACATTGAAATCGACCATTTCGGATGGCGTTCTTTTTTTGAATCGATTGTGGGCGCGGGAGAGGCCGAGCAAGACAAGCCGTCCGCACTTCCGATATATCTTGCGCTAGCACGCATGGGATATCATGCGGATATCAGAACGGTCTTATATGTGGGCGATACCATTACGGATAAGGACACCGCACACCATGCTGGAACCGATTGGGCCTATGTGCATCAGGGGGATGAAAAATCAGCCTTAATTGAACATAATCCGCCAATCTGGCGCGGTGTTTCCGTGATGGATCTGGCACATTGGCTTTTGCAAAACAGGGCTTGAAGCTTTCCGGGTTTGTCTTTAAAACATGCCCATCTGTGGATAATCATAAAAATATATAAGGGAGACCACGATGGCCGAAAAAGCCCAGAATGTTCAGGATGTTTTTTTAAATAAAATCCGTAAGGAAAAAATGACGGTGACCGTGTTTCTCATGAACGGGGTCAAGCTTCAAGGCATTGTCACATGGTTCGATAATTTTTCGGTGTTGTTACGCCGCGAGGCTTCGGTGCAACTGGTCTATAAGCACGCGATTTCGACGATCATGCCGGGCGAACCATTAAGTCTTCACGAAGAAACAAACAGCTCTAAAGACGACGCCTAAGACATCATGGCGTCTACGGGTCGCGCGTTTGTCCTGCATCCGGTTTTACCGGTAAAATTCAATCAACATGTGCGTTCGCTCCCCGATATTCTGGATGAAGCCGGCGGGTTGGCGCGTGCCATTCATCTGGACGTTCTGGTGCTTGAGGCCGTTCGTGTCACACGAATATCCCCGGCCACGTTACTGGGCAGTGGGGCGGTGGAGATCATTGCAGAGCGTATTGCCGAACAAAAGCCGACATTGGTGATTATCAACGCCACGTTATCACCCATCCAGCAACGTAATCTTGAAAACGCATGGAAGGTAAAGGTCATTGACCGTACGGGACTTATTCTGGCGATCTTTGGTGAACGGGCTCAGACAAAAGAGGGGCGCATCCAAGTCGATCTGGCCGCGCTGGAGTATCAGAAATCACGTATCGTTCGGGCATGGACGCATCTGGAACGTCAACGCGGGGGGCTGGGGAAAACCGGGGGGCCGGGCGAAAAGCAGATGGAGCTGGATCGCCGACGTATTGATGGGTTTATCTTAAGCCTGAAACGTCAATTAGAAGAGGTACGCAAGACCCGGGAATTAGGCCGGAAAAGCCGGGAGCGCGTCCCCTTTCCGATTGTGGCCTTGGTGGGATATACCAACGCCGGGAAATCAACCTTGTTCAATCGGTTGACGGGGGCAGGCGTATTTGCCGAAGATATGCCGTTCGCCACGCTTGACCCCACGCTCCGCGCGCTCAAACTTCCGTCCGGGAATAAAATTATTCTATCTGACACCGTGGGATTCATTTCCCATTTGCCCACCCATTTGATCGCGGCCTTTCGGGCGACGTTGGAACAGGTTCAATATGCGGATGTTATTTTGCACGTGCGCGATGTGTCACGGCCAGATCATCATGCCCAGCGTCAGGACGTGATGGATGTCATGAAAGATTTGGGCGTAAATATCGAACAGGATGAACGTATTTTTGAAATCTTGAATAAAATTGATTTATGCCCGCCAGAAGATCAGGCCGAATATGCCCGGCAATCCCGTCTTGATTTAAAAACGATCCCCGTATCGGCCGTGACCGGGCAGGGCGTGGATGTGTTATTATCGGCGATTGATACGTTTTTACTCAGGCATCATCGCGCGGTTCATTATCGGCTGAAGATCGAAGATGGGCAGGCCTTATCCTGGCTCTATCGCCAGGGCGACGTCATTGACCGGACAGATCATAAAAAAACAATCGATGTGAGCGTTTTGCTGGATGAAAAAAATAAAGGGCAATTTGAACGGCATTTCGGGTATAAAGACAGGCATGAACATTGATCCAGACAAAGTCGCCGATTTTATCCGTCAGGTCGCCGAAGAGCGTATCTCTCCCCGTTTTCAAAAACTTCAAGTCTCAGAGATTAATACCAAATCCGGGCCCAATGATCTGGTGACCATCGCGGATCTTGAGGCAGAGGTGGATCTGACCCGCCTTTTGTCCGGGTTAATCCCCGGCTCGTTGGTCGTGGGGGAAGAAGCCGTGTCCCAAGGCAAGGTGGATATCAACTGCCTGTATCAAATGGACTCCCCC
>CAZZGO010000130.1:0-3657 GCA_964654245.1 uncultured Pseudobdellovibrionaceae bacterium
GCGATAATGAAGTCTCTGGTTTGATCAGATATCTCCTGAGATACATGTTCATCGCCACCCTGAGAGTCTCCCCATTTGGCAAATTGATCTGATATTTTGCCAGAGTCATGTGAGAGTTTATCCAAATGTGCTCTCAATTCGGCCAGCTGTTTTTTAAAATCTCTGATAGGTTTTGGCGCAATGGTATCGAAAAGGTGATCTTCGTTCTTCAGGGTTGTTGGTTGACTATTCGTTGGTGTATCTGAAGGCGTTACGCTCTTAGATTCATTTACCTTATCATACACTTTGCCAATAAAATGGGTGGCGTCGGCTTGCGCTTCTGGCGTCACTTTCACGGAATATGTGGCCCGGAGATTCAGTTTATCGCATGCGGCCTTTAATAGGGCTTGATCTTCCGCAGAGCCCGTCAATTTCAAAGGGCTGGTTTGCATGACCGGGTTGAGCGAAGCAAGCAACGCCATCTCAAACGCCTGTTCAGCGGTGAGCTTCCCTTTGCCGGCATGGGTCACATGTGTACGGCTTATATTATACTTTACGTTTCCTGATATCGTGTGACACACATCATAGGCAGGGTCGGATACGTGTTTATTTCTTCTCTGAAGTAAAGACCTAATGCCTGAGGCTTGAGCCGAAGGTGTCTCTTTAGGCTCGGTCATATGATAATGCGATCTCAGCCATTCCAAGAAAACAGCCATGTCTTTTTGATATAAATCCTTTTGTGGGACAGCATAGGCACGCGCGATCATCTCAAGGAAATCGAGATCCTGTGGTAACTCGGGATTAGCAGGTGCCTCTGGCGTTTTTTCATCCTGTGAGGGTGATCCCAAATCAATGACTTCGTGGGCAGGCACTATCGAAATTCCTCTTAGTTTTTTATAAATATGCAAATACATCCAGAGATTAGCAAAAGTCACGTTAAAAACGCAAATGACGGGGATTACCCTGCCCGGAGATAGGCAATCGCCTGATCCTGTTCCATTAAATACAGGAGTGATTTCAATGATTTACCTCTGTCCGAGGTCAGTTCCGGGTCACGCGCTAAAATAAGCTTCACGTCATCCCGTGCCGTGAGAAGTAAGGGCGCATGGACGGTCATATCCGCCAGTTTAAACGCTGGCAGACCGCTTTGGCGTGTTCCCAAAATTTCCCCGCCGCCGCGAAGTTCCAAATCTTTTTCCGCGATCAGAAATCCATCTTCGGTATCGCGCATCGTTTTTAAACGCGATTTGGCGGTCTGGCTGAGACGATCCGCATATACCAGAAAGCAAAAAGATTTTTCGCCGCCACGTCCCACACGTCCACGTAATTGATGAAGTTGCGCCAGACCAAAACGCTCTGCTTGTTCAATCACCATAATCGTAGCATTCGGGACATTTACCCCCACCTCGATCACCGTGGTCGCTACCAAAATAGATATCTCTCCCTTGATGAATTTTTCCATGACCTTGTCTTTTTCATCTGGCTTGAGACGCCCATGAATAAGCCCAACACGATCCCCGAAAGAGGACTTCAGGATGTCATATCTTGTTTCGGCTGCTTGAAGATCAATCAATTCTGATTCTTCAACCAACGGACATACCCAATATATCTGCGCCCCTTTGGCGATTTGGGTTCCGATACGAAGGCTCATATCTTCGGCCTTTTCCTGCGGGATCAACAAAGTTTCAATCGGCTTGCGTCCCGGGGGTTTTTCATCCAATCGGCTGACCTCCATATCCCCATAGGCCGTGAGTGTTAGGGTACGGGGAATGGGTGTGGCCGTCATGACCAGCACGTCTGTGCCCTTATTCTTGTGCGAGAGCAAAAGACGTTGATGCACACCAAATTTATGCTGCTCATCAATCACAGCCAAACCCAAATCATGAAAGACGATATCATCTTGAAAAAGCGCATGCGTGCCGATGATAACCTGAGCGGAACCTGACTCAATTTGGTTTAAAATGGCTTCACGTTGTTTACCCTTATCCCGGCCTGTCAGGACAACATAATGTATGCCAGCCGCCGTCAGCCATGGCAGAAAGCTATGGGCGTGTTGACGTGCCAGAATTTCGGTGGGTGCCATGATGGCGGCTTGCGCCCCGCATTCAATGACATTCATCATAGCCAGTGCCGCAATGATCGTTTTACCGCTTCCGACATCCCCTTGAAGCAGACGTACCATCCGAAGGGGCGCATGCATGTCGTCATCAATTTCGGTAAGGGTACGCACCTGCGCAGAGGTTAAGGTAAAGGGCAGGGTATCTAAGATCTTCTGCCTTAAATGGCCATCATTTTTCCATGCACGGCCATTGAGTTTCTGAACATGACGCCGAACCAACGTCAAGGCCAGTTGATTGGCCAGAAATTCATCATAGGCAAGGCGTGTTCGTGCAGGCGCTTGGGGATCTAAAGATTCTTCAGACGCATTCTTGAAATGCATTTCGCGCAGTGCTTCATGCCAATCTGGCCAGCTATTCTTTTTTTTATGCGCGGGGTCTAGCCATTCATCTAACGAAGGGATCAGTGGCAAGGCACCTGCCAGGGCTTTTCGAACCATTTTGTTCGTGACCCCCGCCGTGAGGGGATAGACAGGTTCAAAAGGCGGGATCTCGGCACGCGCCGAAGCTTTCACCAGCGCATCCGGATGAACCATCTGAATGCCGCCGTTATAATGTTCTATTTTACCAGAAACAATCACGTCGGAATTAAGGGGGAGTGTTTTGTCTAGCCAGTCTTTTTTGGCATTGAAAAAAACAAGCGTCATAGGCCCGGTACTATCCGCACACACAACGCGGTAGGGCAGACCGCGCCGCGGGGCGGGGATATGTTGTATCACCCGAACGGATAAGGTGCATATTTTACCGTCCGGTGCCTGTGCCACGGACGGGGAAAAACGCCGGTCAATGACATCCACAGGCTTATGCCAGAGTAAATTGAGTATTTTGCCGCCGCCCACCAGTTTTTCCATGAGCTTAGCCCCCTTAGGCCCCACCCCGGGCAGGGTGGCCAGATTTCTAAATAACGGGTCGAGTTCGAATGGACGCGGCATGTTTTCTTGGGTATGTCTTACATCATGGAAATACCCCCTAGACTAGAAACTATTGAAAACTGGCGCAAGCGGCTCATTTTTCGTTCCTGGCACCGCGGAACGCGGGAAATGGATTTGATTATGGGTTCTTTTGCCGAACAGTATGTTCCCGGCTTTGAGGAGGGGGAATTATTACAATATGAATCCCTTTTGATGGAAAATGACCCGGATGTTTATAACTGGTATATCGGCGTATCCCCTGTGCCGGCGAATATATTAACGCCTGTGATAGAAATATTTTTAAAACATCAGTTGGTATCGCGGTCATGATTCCGGTAATGCCTGCCCAGACAGTGTATGGCGCCCCCGAAGGTCAGGATGCCCGAATTCTGGCGGATCTAGCACGAGAATATATGCGAGATGACCGGGTTCTGGTGCATGTGGCACGGGATGATGTGCGTCTGTCGGAACTTCAGGAATTACTTTCCTTTTTTATCCCCGAGGCCGAACAGGTCGTCTTTCCCGCGTGGGATTGCTTGCCCTATGACCGCATTTCCCCCCATGCCGATATCGTGGGTAAGCGCGTGCGCGCCTTAACGCGCCTGTTGGCATGGGAAAAAGAACCCCGGCGATATCCTCGTATTCTTATG
>CAZZGO010000131.1:0-3653 GCA_964654245.1 uncultured Pseudobdellovibrionaceae bacterium
AAACAAATCCGGGTAGAGTTCATGACACCAATGAATATGTTTTGTTTTTTTAAACCGCGCATGCAGATATCCCGCGATATATACCATCGGCGGATCAGACAAAGTGATGACGATATCGTGTCTAGGCTGGCGTTCTGCCGACACACAGAGCCTAAAGAGCGTATAGGCAGATTTAAACACGCCACGCCCCTCGGGCGCGCGTATTAATTTTAAGGTAACCCCGTTGGCACCGGATTGTTCGGTTTTATCCCCCGTCGCCAGCACCGTAACCGACCAGCCTTCCCGTGCCAAATGTTCCGCTAGATCCCGAAGCAAGAAACCGGACACGGCGCGATCCGGCGGGTAAGCACGGTTGATAAAAAGAACAGAAGGTCTTGTCATGATTTTCTTTTATACAGACCAGCAGAGCGTAATCAATACAGCATGTCTTAGGGTTCACACATTATTCAAAAATCGCCCCATATCCCATGTGTAACGCCACACACACCATAAAGGCCGAAAAGATCAGGCGCAAATTTCTAACCGGAACGCGGTGCGCGGCCTGCGCCCCATATGGGGCACAGATCACACTAAAAGGGATCAGCACCGCAGAGGCCAAAAGATTAATATAACCTAGCGTAAAGGGGGGCACGGCGGCTTCCCCCCAGCCGATCCATAAAAAACCTAATGCCCCCGGTACAGCCACCAGAACACCCATCGCGGCCGTCGAGCCAATCGCCTGACGCATCGGAACGCCATGCAGGGTCATATAAGGCACATTCATCGTCGCGCCCCCAATGCCCATCAGGGTTGCAATAGCCCCCATCACGACCCCCACCATCCCTGGCCAGGGTTGAGGGGGTATCGCTCCCCGGTATTGCCATTTATCCGGGTCCAATTGCATGAAAAACGCCAAGACCAAAAGCGCACAGGCAAAGAACAGTTTTAAGGCATCCCCTGATATCTGATTGGCGGCCAAGGTACCGATCCCCACCCCCAGCACAATCCCGATCCCAATTTTTTTCACCAAATCAAACCGGACAGAATTTTTTTTGGCATGCGCACGCGCCGACACAAACCCTGTTGGCACAATCACGGCCAAGGATGTCCCCACCGCCACATGCATCAAATGTTCCGGCGGATAGCCCAGCGAGGAAAAAATGTAATAAAGCCCCGGTACCAGAATAATTCCCCCACCAATCCCCAACATACCCGCGGCAAAGCCGGAAACGGCGCCTAGAAATATGAGTAACGGCAAAAAAATCAGAAGTTCTGACATCCACTCACTTTGACCCGGGAAAAGAGAAAAACAGGAAAGAAAAAGGCAGGAAAGATAAAGAAAAATTTACTCAACGGATTTAAATGTTTTGGGCGGCGAGGTCACGCCCGTATTACGCCCATTGTAAATCTGACGCGCACCCGTACCGCCCATCACAAAACCGCCGGGCGTACCTGAATTTTGAAACTGATTTAAATATTGCTGGGTTTGTTGGGAAATTTCCTCAGGGGATGGATTATTATACGCGAGAAGACTGTCATGGGCTTCTTGCTGTGTGCGTTGATAATTTTCTGCTTGTTGCTGGCGATATAAATCAATATCCGCACTCGAGGGTGCCATGAAGTCAGAGCTATACATGGGTCTATTGGCAGAGGGAACGGCGCCAGCCCCTGCCCCCGCGTTATTCCGTGAGGAACCCTGCAGAAGACGCGGCAGAAATAACGGTTTACCCGCACCCGTCACCCCTGAACCCGATTCTGTCGTGCCTGTCTGACCCGAACGGTTATAAAGCGGGGGGGGATTTTGCTCCTGTGCCTGTGCCACGGACGCCAGAAAAGCCAATCCCAGCAGCAATCCCGCCAGGCACCACCGCACGGTCTTAAGAGCCTGTCTGGGCATAATCATCATCTGAGGCCTTTCCGTTCCTTAAAAAACGTCCCTTACGTCTTTTTACTATAACATCTTCTCCTATTTAAGAAAAAATACGTTTTTAAGGTCGTCCATTAAAATCATGTTTAGGTTTAAACAATTCTTAAGGTTTGTCAGGCATAGTGATTTTGCAATTTCGGAAAATAAGTTGTTACTATGGAAAGCATAGGTGCGAAATGAAAGTCGATGTTTTAGACCTTGTGGCACAGGCCGATTTAGACGAATCCCTTTATCCGGGAAAACGTGTCGTCAAAAAATATGCCGTACATGGCGACCACAAAAGCCATTGCGCGGTGTTTGACTGGCAGACTGGCGAAAAACTCCATATTGAAATCAAAGCTGGCTTGAGCGGCAAAACATTAGAAGCAAAGGAATTAAGGCAATATCCTGTCAGTTTCCAAGCCCCAACCTATCTGGATATCGTGTTTGTCGATTCTGAAACGACAGAAGAAGATGAAGACGACAGTTCACGCAGCAAGTCTGGCGGAAGCGGCGGACGTAAAATGAAGGCCTTTAAAAAGGCCATGGATGGACATATTCCGGCATCAGGCGAGATTCAAAAATTCGTCGTAATGGGCAAAGAGTTAGCACAGGAAGCCTTTGCCACCGCGTTTGAAAATTTAAAAACCCAACTCGGACAAGCCAAAATCATGGCGATGGATTTGATGAAAGGCGTCGCCGACGTTATTAAACGCGCCACACCCGGCGGCGGATTAGAAGCCAAAGGCGATGAAACCATCAAATATAAATACGATTCAGAGCGCACCGCCCCGATGTTTGGTGGCCTGACACCCTAAATATTTTTTTGTTTTTTCCTCCAAGACTAGTCAGCGGCCTTAAAAAAGCCGCTGATTTTTTTGGGACATTGGCGTTATAATCGCAACACCATGACCCAATCTGACGATGATAACAAAATAATCCGGCTTCCGACCCGCGAAGAACGCGAAGCCCGAGAACGCCAAAAAACATCTTCCGCCCCGCCCACCAGTGCGCCAACAGAACATCCGTCTGCGCCCCTCATCAACCTTCCTCCCGTTACCAAATACATGATCGGGTTTTTGCTCGGGGTTTTTTTAATATTTCACTATGGCTTGAACGCGGATCAACAGGACGCCGGCTATGTGTTGTTCGGGTTCATCCCCGCGCATTTTTCACATCTAAACCAGATCACTTTTTTATCCGTCATCACACCCTTGACGCATATGTTCTTGCATGGGGGCTGGGTGCATATTCTGATGAACGGTTTTATGTTGATGGCTTTTGGGACGGGCGTTGAACGCTGGATCGGTGGTAAACGCATGCTCATTGCGTTTATCTTCTGTGGCCTATGCGGCGTTGCGTTTCAGTTTATGCTGGCACCCTTTTCCCCTGTGCCGGTCATCGGGGCGTCTGGGGGCATTAGCGGGCTTTTCGCGCTGGCGATTGTGATGATGAACCGTCAAGGCGGCGGCGGATTTTCCCACGCCAAATTCGGGTTATGGCCGCTGATTATCTTATGGGTCGGCATATCCATTGTTTTTGGGATGATGGGAAGCCCGGATGGATCCCCTGTGGCGTGGGGGGCGCATGTCGGCGGTTTTCTAGCGGGATTTGCCGCGGTGAAATTATTTCGTCTCTAACCCCAATGCCGAGCGCGCTGATAATCCCCGAATGACCCCGCCGGGTTGAGAAGACCGAACCCCGGGATAATCCCAAGCCATACTATTGAAAGACCCGTGGGGCAAGGCCACTGGCGCCCATTCCCCAT
>CAZZGO010000132.1:0-3645 GCA_964654245.1 uncultured Pseudobdellovibrionaceae bacterium
TTGTATTATCTGGTGCCAAAACTCTGGAACCGCGACGAGGTGTATTCCTTGAAACTGGTCAGCATTCATCTTTGGGTCGCCACGCTGGGGATTGTTCTGTACATCACCGCCATGTGGATTTCAGGCATCATGCAAGGGTTGATGTGGCGTTCTTATAATGAGATGGGCTTTTTGAATTATTCATTCGTAGAAACGGTTGCGGCCATGCATCCCTATTATCTTATTCGGGCGTTGGGTGGACTGCTCTATCTCTCGGGCGCTGTGCTGATGTGTTACAACTTCTACCGCACCATCCGCGGCGATGTCGCCAAAAATGAAGTCGATAAAGAAGGTCAACCTCGGCAGGCTGTGACCCAAGCCAATTCCCCACAGCCCGTTCATGTGTCTTAATTCAAGGAGTACTCAAGCATGAATCCCCTTAAAAAACATGAGTTTTTAGAAAAAAACTCTTTTGTCCTGCTGATCGCGATCATTGTGACTATTCTGATCGGCGGCATCATCGAGATTATTCCGTTATTCCGGGCAGAAACAGTGATTGAACCTGTTAAGGGTGTACGGCCTTATACGCCTTTGGAGCTGGCGGGCTATAACATTTATATCCGTGAGGGGTGTTACAATTGTCACTCTCAACAAATTCGCCCACTGAGGGACGAAGTGGAACGTTATGGACATTATTCTCTCGCGGCTGAGAGTATGTATGACCACCCTTTTCAATGGGGGTCAAAACGGACAGGGCCTGACCTCGCGCGTGTTGGCAAGAAATATTCGGATGAATGGCATGTGGCCCATATGATGGATCCACGGTCGGTTGTCCCTGAATCGATCATGCCCAGTTATCGTTTTCTAATGAACAGAGGGCTTAAGATGCATGATCTGCCTCAGCATTTAGAAGCCCTGACTCTAGTGGGGGTACCTTATACCGACGAGATGATCAAAAATGCCAAGCAGGATGCCCTGCGGCAGGCCACCGGAGAGCCCAGAGCCAATACATCCGGTCTTTTGGAACGATACGGCGATAATGTTGCGGCACGTGATTTTGACGGCCAGCCCAATCTTGTTTCCGAAATGGATGCCTTGATTGCGTATTTGCAAATGTTGGGCACGTTGGTTGATTTCAACCTGACAAAAGAAGTCGAAGCCGAACTCAATCAACCTAAACCGGATCATACCGCCCCCCAACAGGAGCCGACGCCATGAAAGAAGCCTTTGCCAGCGGAACCTATGGACTTGCGGGACTGATTATATTTTTTGTTTTTTTTATGGGGGTTCTGGTGTGGTTATACCGCCCCGGCATGAAACAGAAATACCAAAAATTTGGACAGATACCGTTAGAGGATGAAAAAAAATGAACGATCATCATGATAAAGATATTGATGAATTATCCGGAATCGAAACAACCGGACATGAATGGGATGGCTTAAAGGAACTCAACAATCCTCTGCCGCGTTGGTGGGTGTGGGTGTTCGTGGTGACGTGCCTATGGTCGTTTTGGTATTTTGTTGTCTATCCCGCATGGCCAGTGCCGGGCGGGGCAACGGCAGGGACATCTGGCTACACACAGTTCAAGGAGCTTGAGGCCAGCCAATCGGAAATTGCCGCGCGCCAACAAGTTTATCTGGATCGGTTCCAGAAAGCGGAATTTCAAGAGATCATGAATGACCCAGAGCTTTATGCCTTTGCCAAGGCGGGCGGCTCATCGGCTTTCAAGGATAATTGTGCCACCTGCCATGGCAGTGGTGCCGAAGGTGGAAAAGGGTTTCCTAACCTAAATGATGATGATTGGCTGTGGGGCGGCCGGGTAGAAGATATCTATACCACGCTTTTACATGGTATTCGTGTTCACAACGATATAGATACGCGGCAATCCCAGATGCCGGCTTTTGGCCGGGATGGATTGCTCAAACGGGATGAGATTAATCAACTCGTGACCTATGTCATGGATTTATCCAAAGGGCAGGATGTGCAGGCTTTGCCGGGGCATGTATTATTTCAGCAGAATTGTGCGGCATGTCACGGGTCGGATGGCAAAGGGAACAAGACACTGGGTGCCCCCAATCTGACGGATGCGATCTGGCTTTATGGCGGAACAAAAGCAGATATCTATTACAGTATTTTTAATGCACGGGGCGGCGTTATGCCGGCCTGGAAAGACCGTCTGGATGAACAGACAATCCGGCAATTATCTATCTATGTGCATGAATTGGGCGGGGGCGAAGACACAACGCCCGAATCTGGTCCGGCGGCAATTCCGATGACAGTACCCCCCGCCGTGTCAGGAGCGGCACATGACCAATAGCCTCTCCCTCTTTAAAAAACAGGAAATCATATACCCCAAAAGGGTATCGGGGAGATTCCGTAATTTAAAATGGGTCGCCATGATTGTGTGTCTGGCGATTTATTATCTGGTGCCCTTTATCAGATGGGATCGGGGTCCGTATATGCCGGATCAGGCTGTATTGATAGATATGGTTCACGGGCGCGCCTATTGGTTTTGGATCGAAATCTGGCCTCAGGAAGTCTATATTTTAACCGGCATTCTTATATGTGCCGCTATTGGCTTGTTTTTTATCACATCCCTTTTTGGCCGGGTATGGTGCGGATATTTATGTTTTCAGACCGTTTGGACAGATTTATTTGTCTGGGTAGAACGTATTGTCCAAGGCGATCGAACAAAACGCAAAAAACTCCGGGAAGGGCCTTGGACATTTGAAAAAATATATAAAATGGCCCTCACGCATTTTATATGGATTGTGATTGCCTGGTGGACGGCTGGGTCTTTCGTTTTGTATTTTAATGATGCCCCGACACTCGTCCGCAGTTTTTTTGATGGGACAGTATCAAATACCGTCTTGGGTTTTATCGGCGGCCTCACCTTCATGACGTATCTTATGGCGGGTTTTGCCCGTGAACAGGTTTGCACATATATGTGTCCTTATGCCCGGTTTCAATCCGCTATGTTTGACAAGGACACATTGATTATCGGCTATGATATCGAACGCGGAGAGCCCAGAGGAAGCCATAAAAAAGGCGATACATGGGAAAATCGGGGGCATTGCGTGGATTGTTCGGCATGCGTACAGGTATGTCCTACCGGCATTGATATTCGCAATGGCCTTCAGATGGAATGTATTGCCTGCGGATTATGTGTTGATGCGTGTGATTCCGTCATGACCAAGTTGGAATTGCCCAAGGGACTGATCCGGTATGATACCGAGCGACGTCTCGATCATAAAATAAAAGGCAAAATCGGATACGCCCATTTTTTGCGCCCCCGGACGATTTATTATGCGGTCGTTCTGGCCGTAGTGGGCGGGGTCATGCTCTATGCGTTAATGACACGCTCTTTGCTCGAGATTAACGTTATGCATGATCGAAACCCGTTATTCGTTCAACTCTCTAACGGGGATATTCGCAATGGGTATGACTTGAAAATACTCAATAAATCACGAGAGCCTCGGACATATGCACTCAGCCTTGAGGGTCTGCCGGATGCCCAGATCACACTGAGTGCTGTGGATGAAGTCACGCCCGATCATCTGCCTGTTCCCGCCAATAGCGTAGGACAGTTCAAGGTATTTATTCAGGCATTGCGTCCTGCTGAATCCCCGGTATCCTTTAAAATCATCGTGACAGATCCGGATACAC
>CAZZGO010000133.1:0-3624 GCA_964654245.1 uncultured Pseudobdellovibrionaceae bacterium
CAACGTTGGATTGATGCCTTGCCCCAAGATCGCGCGCGCCTATTCCATGACTATTGTTTTCTATACCTGACGCAAGCAGGTGACATTCGTGCGAGACAAGCCACGAAGAATGCACAAGAAATAATGCCGGATATCACAGAGATTTTGATGCGCGAAGCCCAACGTTTATATGACGTCCAAGAACGTATCCGTTGTTCAAATTGTGCACAGATCACGGCGGATATGTTTGGCTGGGGCGATGCAGTGTTAAAAGAATACCAAGCCCTTAAGGAATTAGAAGGGCGTCTTGATTTCGATGACATGATCTTGAAGACGCTTCATCTTTTAACTGGACAAAGCCAGCCGGGACTAAAAGAGATCACCCCGTGGGTGATGTATAAGCTAGATGGGGGACTGGATCATATTCTGATCGACGAAGCGCAAGACACCAATCCGGAGCAGTGGGAGATTATCCAAGCCCTGTGTCAGGGATTTTTTGACGGGCAAAGTGCGCGGGATATAACCCGAACGTTATTTGTGGTCGGGGATGAGAAACAATCTATCTTCAGTTTCCAGCGGGCGGCACCAGAAAAAATGGCGCATATGCGAGATGGGTTCACGCGTCAGATTGAGTCCGCCCGGCAGGTGATAGATCATGTACCTTTCAATATTTCTTTTAGGTCGGCACCGGCAATTTTAACGGCCGTTGATTCGGTTATCACGCAAGATCATGTGGCACCGGGGCTGGGGACATCAAACATTCTGCCCCATATTGCCCACCGCCGTCTTCAGGCCGGGCGCGTCGATATATGGCCGATTTTCAAAAGTGATCCGGAGGACGACACCGATTTTTCAGCCCCGCCTTTACAAGTGACCACCGCTCAAAAAGGATCACAGAAACTAGCGGATCATATTGCCAAGAGCCTTCATTCCTGGATTGGCCATGAGACCCTGCCAAGCCGGGGAAGAACCATTGAAGCCGGAGATATTTTAATTCTGGTGCGCACCCGCACCCCCTTTGTGGGTCAATTAATGCGGGCGCTCAAGCAAAAGTCTATCCCCGTCAGCGGTGTTGACCGGATGGTGTTATCCGAACAATTAGCAATTCAAGATATCATCAACGCGGCGCAATGTGCGCTGAACCCGCAAGATGATCTGGCGATATGTTGTCTTTTAACATCGCCTTTCATCGGCTGGACGGACGATCAGGTCTTTGAGGTCGTACAAGGGCGTGGATCACAGCGCGTATGGGATAAAATACAAACATCCGGTCATGAGCCAATCGTGTCATGGATTTCGTCTTTATCCCGTTCTGCCGGGCGTCAAAGCCCATTTGATTTTTTTTCAGATCTTCTGAATTTTCCATGCCCCGCATCAAATATATCGGGTTATCGCGCCTTATATGCTCGTTTGGGGGAAGATGCCAAAGACCCGCTTGATGAATTATTGAACGATGCCCTTGATTTCGGACGCCATCAGGCGGGATCGCTTCAGCTTTTTGTTCAGGCACACGCACAGACGCATCACGAAATTAAGCGTGAACTCGAGGAAGCTGGACAAGCTGTTCGGATCATGACGATCCATGGCGCCAAAGGACTTCAAGCACCGATTGTTATTCTACCCGATACGCTTCATGCGCTGGGGTCCGCAAAAACAGATCCTATTTTATGGCCGAGCCGCACATCTTTACCGCTTCCATTTTTTCTGCCCGCGAAAAACGACGCCCCTGCGTTACTTGAACCCGCGATGACGGCAGTGGTACAATCCGCCGCGGATGAATATCGGCGTCTTTTATATGTGGCCATGACCCGCGCCGAAGACAGATTATATGTGGGCGGATATCAAACGAAAAAAGACCTGAAAGACGGTCACTGGTACGACATGATTAAAACCGGTGTCGAAAAAATTCCCGGGTGTCAGTTTTTATCATTGCCTGAATTTCCAGACGCGCCCGTCATACGGTTTGAAAATTTACAGGAAGTGCCTCCCGATAAAGCTCGGGGATCAGTATCTTCCGCCCCGGACACCCGGATATCCCTCCCGGGATGGATATATGCATCCCTGCCGGATGAACCAGCACCCGCAAGACCCTTAACACCCTCGCGCCCCTCCTTGCCTGAGCCGGCGGCGTCATCCCCGCTAATGATAGATGATCTCTCCCGGTTCCGGCGCGGGCACCTCACGCACCAATTATTAGAACATTTGCCTGCTTTTCCCGCAGACAGGCAAGCCCATATCGCGCAGACATATCTGGCACACATGGCCAAAGATTTGTCGACAGAGATCGCGGCAAGTATTGTGCATGAAGTGATGGCGATATTAACGCACCCTGAATATGCACCGCTTTTTGGCCCCCATTCCGTGGCCGAAATCCCGGTCAGCGGCATGATTGACTCCGAAACCCTAATTTCAGGCCAGATTGATCGTCTGGTGGTGACGGATGATTCTGTTTTGATTATCGATTATAAAACCAACCGGCCACCCCCGCAGGATGAAAAAGATATCCCCGATGCCTATCGGCGGCAAATGGATGCCTATGCCAAAACTCTGGCTCTGATTTACCCCGATAAAAAAATAAAAACCTATTTGCTCTGGACCCAAGGGGCACGAATGGTGGCTTTATCCTAAACGGGGAATTTCAACATCCATTTCTTTTAAACATGTTTTGACTTTGACGTAGTGTAAACCAGCTATTAGTTGTGTTGTCTCAAACGCTTTGGCTAGAGCACTCAAGGTTGGTTTCTCCATCCGCGATGCGGCCAAGAAATATTGATAGGATATATCTGATATTTCATTCGCTTGACGCAAGGCTTTAGCGGACGCCATGGCTTCTGGTGAAAAATAGGATACTGTCGTTATCTTTGTCCCTTGATGTGGCGCAGAAATTGACCCGTTAGGGATAGCTGGATGCTGATCCGGTTCAGGTTTTTGATTACTGACACCCCTGATAAAAGGCAAAGTGACGCCGCCGGGCGTTTGATAATGATCACGTTTTGGTGAGATAGATTTGATAGAAGATACCGAAGGTTCTAGAGGTTCTGATATCTGTTTGATCGTGTCTTGGACGCGTGGCCTAAGCTGGTTCATCAACCCTGTATATTTAATAAATTCACTGGCTGAAACCCAGTCTGACTGTGTGCCCCTGACATGGCTATCTTCGATCTGTTTACCGGATAAGATATGGGCAAGGTGGCGCAAGCCATTCAGGTTGATTCTAGGATCAGCGCGCATCCCGGCCGCCATGTGGTCAAGAGCCCGGGCGAAAACGTCTTGTTCGGCCTGTGGCCATGTCTTCACATCGGCGAATGCCGATTTGTTTTTTTCATAGATGCCGGGCAGGTAATAAAATTGACCCTGATAATGCCGAAAACCCAGGCCTGACATGACATCCAAAGGCATAGCCATGTCAGATGGAACAGAGCTGAGTGTTTTCCGAATAAGCATATCCACGCCGTTATCGGATCCGCGGGATGTACGCCTGACCCCGTTCAAAAAATCTTGATGTGAACGGCTGATCAGGCACAGACATAGAACTGTTTTCTGTGTATCCGATATATCGGGATGCTTCATAATCTTGGCGATCAGACCCGCTTGTGGGTGTGTTTTGTGATCTCTTGAAATATCTGCCAATGCCTGTGCGTGCGA
>CAZZGO010000134.1:0-3528 GCA_964654245.1 uncultured Pseudobdellovibrionaceae bacterium
ACTTCGGCCTTGATGAACCCTTTTTCAAAATCGCTGTGGATGGCACCGGCCGCTTCGGGGGCTTTGGCGCCGGTGCGGATCGTCCAGGCTCTGGCTTCTTTAGGTCCGGCCGTGAAATAGGTCTGAAGCCCCAGAAGGCCAAACCCGGCGCGGATGATTTTGTTAAGCCCCGGCTCCGTCAGGTCAAGCGAGGAGAGAAATTCTGTCTTTTCGGCTTCTGATCCCAATTGCGCGATTTCAGATTCAATCGCGGCCGAAATAATGACGGAGGTGGTGCCCTGCGCTGAGGCCATGGCTTCGACCTTTTTTGTCCAGTCATTGCCGGTGGCGGCTTCGGATTCCTTGACGTTGCAGACATATAAAATGGGTTTTGTGGTCATGAGCTGAAGCAGTTTGATCCAGCGTTTTTCATCGTCATTGGCGGGCTTGACGGTACGGGCGGGGTTTCCGGCCTCCAGTGCCTTAAGGATCGCCAGCATCACCTCGTGCTGACCCTTGCTGTCCTTGTCCCCGGATTTGGCCTTGCGCGCGATGTTGTCAATTTGTTTGCTCAGCGATTCCATATCCGCCAGCATCAATTCGGTTTCAATGATGTCGGCATCCCGTATCGGATCCACCGATCCTTCGACGTGGGTGATATCGCCATCTTCAAAGCACCGGAGCACATGAATGATAGCGTCGGTCTCACGGATGTTGGCCAGAAACTGGTTACCCAGCCCCTCGCCCTTGCTCGCACCCTTGACGAGACCTGCGATATCCACGAATTCCAATTGTGCAGGTACCAATTTGGCAGATTTCGCAATCTCGGCAATCTGCGCAAGGCGTTTATCCGGCACCGCCACCTTCCCCACATTGGGTTCGATGGTACAAAAAGGAAAGTTGGCCGCCTGCGCCGCCGCCGTCGCCGTCAGGGCATTGAACAAGGTCGATTTACCCACATTCGGCAAGCCCACGATACCGCAATTAAAACTCATGTTCTGTTATCCTTTTTGTGCAAAAGCCTTCTGTGATTCAGACAGGCGGGTCATGTAATCATTATCTTTTCCCTGAAACAACAAAGGAAAATGTTCCGTTACATTGTTTAAAAATTCAGGCAGGTTTTTCTTTTCTTCCTTGGAAAAATTTGACAGCACATAGCCGCTCACCCGGTCTTTATCCCCGGGATGACCAATCCCCAGCCTGACGCGCCAGTAATCGTTTGTATTCAGACATGCATCGATGGATTTAAGGCCGTTATGCCCGCCATTGCCGCCGCCTTTTTTGACCTTGACCTTAAAAGGCGGCAAGTCCAGTTCATCATGAATAACCATCACGCGGTTTGGGGTGACCTTGTAGAACCGAACAGCTTGTTGAACGCTTTGGCCGGAGAGATTCATGAATGTCTGAGGTTTAAGTAAGACAATTTTTTCATCCCCCATCCGTCCTTCGGTGATCTGGCCGCTGAACTTGGCGCGAAAGGCCGGAAGGCCGCACCGATCCGCGAGCGCATCCACCGCCATGAACCCGACATTATGCCGATGATCCTGATAGTCCTGTCCGGGATTGCCGAGGCCAACGATGAGCCACATGGGAGTTGATATATCCAAACGAGACGGGGATCTGCAGAGAAATTGTAAAAATTTCAACATCCAGACCCCCTCTCATCCAGAGATCCTTATTTCTTACCGTCTTTTTTATCGCCCCCCGCGGCGGCCGCGGCGGCATCAGGTGCTTTTTGGGCGGTTGCCGGCACTTCGCTGGCTTCAGGCGCGGTTGTCGGAATTTCTTCGACATAGGCCTTCGGCTCCACGATCGTGGCGATCGTGAAGTCACGGTTTGTAATGGTCGGCGTCACACCAGAGGGGAGTTTAACCGCGCTGATCTTAACGGCATCGCCGATTTCAAACCCTTTCAGGTCAACCGTGATCTGTTCAGGAATAGATTGTGCCTGACAGAACATTTCGATTTCGTGGCGCACGACGTTCAGTGTGCCTTTATCCGTAGCGATCCCTTTGCATTCATCGTGGTTGATGAATTCAACGGGTACCATCACGCGGATTTTTGTTTTTTCGGTCACACGCATGAAATCGATATGTTCGATGCGGTCTGTGACTGGATGTGTTTGGACATCACGCACCAGCACGAGGTGCTTGGCACCATCAACTGTCATGTCGCACAAGGTCGTGAACATGTGGCCTTTGTGATATTCAATCGTGGCTTCTTTGGCCGGAAGCGAAATGCCCACCGGTGGTTTCCCATCGCCGTAAATAACGGCTGGAACTTTCATCTCACGGCGCAGTGCCCTCGCGACCCCCTTACCGGCGCGTTCACGCTTTGCCGCAGACAATGTGTAATGTTTTGTCATGGCTTAGTTTCCTTATGTTTAAAAGTGAATGCCCGCCTCCAGGGGTGCGGGACAACTGGGGCGGAATAAAGCGCAAAACCCATGTAAAAACAAGGGAAATATGCGCAAAACCAGCTTAAGGAGCCAGATATCGTCTGATTTTCAACGATTTAAGGGATCAACGCCCAGATATAAGCCACATATCCCGCCAAAAACAGGCCGCCCGCGATTCGGGATATTTTGCCTTGCGCGAACGTCAAAACTAGCAACGCCACCGTCGCCGCCAACATCACCCAAATATCAAACCCGATAATCGTTTCCGGCACCGGGATAGGGTGTACGAGCGCCGTTGCCCCCATAATAAACCAGATATTATAGATATTGCTTCCGACGATATTGCCCACGGCAATGTCTGCCTTTTTCTTTAAGGCGGCCATGACACTGGTCACCATTTCCGGCAAAGATGTTCCCACTGCGACAATCGTGAGACCAATAATTGTTTCATCGATCCCGGCAATCCGCGCCAGATCCACCGACCCGGATACCAGTAATTTTGCCCCGGCAATCGTCACCGCAATCCCGCCGAGCGCATATCCTATATCCTTGATCAAGGAAGAATGCGGTTCTTCATGGGCAGAGGCCAAATCCGGATGGGTTTGCCTTTCTTTTGTGTACACATAGTAAGTATAACCCAGCAGAAACAAAATAAAGGCCGCTCCCCATATCCGGTCCATAAAGCCCGCATAAACCAACGCCAAACACATCAGCGCAGACAGCATCAAGAAAATGCCGTCACGTTTCATGGCGTCACGTTGAATGGCAATCGGGTAGATCAACGCGGCCGTCCCCAAAATCAAAAGAATGTTGGCAATGTTGGAACCCACCACATTCCCCACCGCGATCCCGGGCGACCCAATCATAGCGGCGTTAATACTGGTGACCAATTCAGGGGTCGATGTGCCAAACCCCACGAGCGTGAGACCGATCATTAATTCAGACACGCCCATCCGGCGCGCCAATGCCGACGCCCCCTTAACCAACGCATCCCCACCGAAAACCAGCAGAACCAGCCCGGCAATAATCATCACAGCAATCATCATGTGTGTACTCCTTATTTAAAGAGGGCGGAAATTGAACGTTCTTCGTAAATTCTTTTGATCGCTTCGCCCATTAGCGAGGCCACCGATAGTTGTTGAACATGCGGG
>CAZZGO010000135.1:0-3442 GCA_964654245.1 uncultured Pseudobdellovibrionaceae bacterium
CAATCGGACCTAAATTCGTTTCATCCACCGTCACGATGTCGCCCGTGATTTCCGGAGCGTCATCCTTGATCGTCACATTGATAAAGGCCGCCGCCGCATCGCCGTCCGCATCCTGCGCCGTAAACCCAAAACGAATACTCAGCTGGTCATCCGGATTAGACGCATTCGCATGGTCAAAAGATCCATATTGTGTGTATGTATACACCCCATTGGCCGGATTCATTTCCAGCGTGAAGATCGTCACGCCGCCAGCTTTCCCAATATATCCCGTGCCTTCTTGCGTGATCACCACCGGCACGCCGCCAGATTGAAGCACGCCGCCTCTCACAGAGCCGGAGATATCAACACCCCCATTAGAAAAGATCGATCCCGGCTGATCCACGCCAAAATTAACCGCAATCACCCCCGTCCCCACCAACGGGGCGCCATTCATATCGGATTCATCCAGCAGATTGCTGGCCACACCCAGCACTTCCGGAATGTCATCCTTGGCCGCCAATAATTGATTTTGTTCAAATTGCGGAGCCTCATATCTCAAGGCCGTCCGGCCGAGCGCCCCAATCGCCTGAGGACTGTTCAGCGGATCTGTCCCCGGCAGACTGTTAAATCCATAGCCGCTGTTGGAACGCGCCGCACTGGCCTCGCCCGCCGCCGGCTCCACCTCCGCCAGCATATCTGCCAAGGCCGCTAATTCTTCCGCGCTCTCCCCGGCTTGGGTTTCCTCACCCGAGGCCGGTGCCACATCCGCCACTTCTGCCGCCTGCGCATCCATCTGCGCCGTTTCCACATCCGATGTCCGGTGTGATTTTTCGGCGGCTTCTTTTTCTTCCGGTGCAATCCCATCGACCGGCAAACCAAGCGCCAGTTGCTGAAGCGTCATCACCAGATCTTCGCCCGTCGCTTCACACACCATCGCGTTCATCGACAAAGACGGCGGGTTCGCAAACGCCATCGCCTCGGTATAATTGCTCAAGATGATTTTTCCGCCATTGGCAAAACTCATCACAAACGTCCCATCCACCGTCTGGGCCGATTGCGGCGCCTGCAGATCAAAGCCAAACACATAGTCCTGACCCGGCTCTAACATGATCTCTCTCACCACGCCCTCAGCCGGCTGGTCAATCACCATCGCATTGTCATTCTCCGCCTTCGCCAGCTGAGTATGACTTAAACCACTCTCCAGCAATTTAGGATCAATCATCGTTCCGTCCGCCAGATACAAAAGGTTTCCGGCATCCGCCAGAGCGCCAAAATTCGCAATCGTCAGAGAGCCCCCTTGCGCAAAGCTGATCTCCAAAGCCCCTGTCTCGCTCAACGCCAACCCCATGATATCCCCCGGCTCAAAGGACAATTTGGCCGATTCACCCGTCGGGATCGTATAGTCGATCTTCGCCCCCGCCTCAGGTTGCGCCAATATCAGGTGATTGCATGTCATGTGATGCCCCTTTTTTTTCGAGTATCTCTTTGAAAAACCGTGTCCCCAACTCTCATCCTAGGCTCAAAATCTTAAAGAAAAGGTTACCAACATCCCCCTCTCTCTCGCCTGAATGCCCAAATCCGGCACGTGCCTCCTCTTTTAAGAATACTCAATCCCATAAACATTATGCAAAATTTAACGGGGCGTTAACTTTTGTGAGGTTAAAGCGGTCATGCCCTCAGGTGTGACTGCAGGTTAACATTAGGCAATACGGATATGTATTATGGCTGGTATCTAATATGCGGCGTGATTTTGAAATGTGGAGCTTCTGGGAAGGTGCCGGATACGTGCTGATCAGAAACAGCGGTAAAATCAGAGTTCATAACATCAATATCCTTTAAACGACGAAACGATTGGTACCTGACAGGATCGTTAATCATTGGCGCCAAACCCAAGGCGGCCGGATGCCGCACCCACTCCGCCATATTAATCCACTTATCTTGATCCCGAAAAATAAGCTGAATTGATCCTGTCACATACTTCGAGACGCATAAAAATATCTCTGGGAAAAAAAGATATGTTTTTAACCATGCCCGGAAATACTTTCGATCTGTATGCAAAATTTGCGGAATGTGATCCACCATATCTAAGCCAAATGTATTGCGATGTATGACCTGAGGCAAAGTCTCTGCCGGGTCAGAAAATATGCCCACCAGATGGGTTGTATGTCCTTTTCGATGGGCTATATCCATCATCTGCTTAACCCATTTATAGGGAGATCTGGGCACGTCATCGAGAAAAAAATGTGTCTGATTTTGATCCAAGAGATCCGATAACTCTTGCAGGCATTTCTCATTAATCCCTTGGGTCAAAAGTGAATTAACTTGTTTAATATCATCTTCTGATAATGTTTTTTCATCGGTGAGAGATATTCCCTGTGATTTAATCAGCTGGTTTGCTATCAAATCTTTATTGATATGATAAGAAGATTGATCTTTCTGAAGAGACTCTTTCACCCAAATCGTTTTGCCTGCCCCTGAGGGACCAAGGATATATGTCAGAGTCATGCCTCATAGTACCTTAAAAAAATTAAGGCGCAATCTAACTGCGCCTTAATTTATGTATTAAATAAAATCAAAATCTAAACAATGATATTTTGATCATGTATCATATCGGTTAAATTAGCATCTGTTAGTCCATCAACTCTGGCAATATCAACAAAAGTTGATTGCCCTTCGGATTCAGATTTTACTGAAATTATGGTATCACCTGATTCTTCACGCATCTGAACGAAGTCAGAAATTGACCCGCTGACCTCATCCCCATACCCTGATAACAGGGCAGATAAGTCAAGGGCATCCCCTTCCTCAGTATTAAACCCATAAACGGTTTGAACACCTTCTTGAATCGCCGTGAACATAAACAGGTCAGCTGTGTTGTCGGTTCCAAATAAGTCCGATCCCGCACTGGATGTAGAAACATCATCCCGGACATAAAGACGTATCGCTGAGTGAGACACATCACCCTCGTGATCCGATACATCCAGGCCGAATTGGAGGATAATCACACTCTCTGCGCCGCCATTTTCCGCGTGGTCAAGACCCGCAAATTGACGGTATTGATAGTAACCATCATCACCCAGTTGCAAGGTGAAAACAGATAAGTCACCGGCCCGCCCTGTGTATAGACCCATATCCGCATCAAACGTGACAGAGATCGCGACACCATCGTGAGTCAGGGCCCCATTCAAAAGTGACCCGCCCGCCGCAAATTTACCGTTCCCTGACACTTCACCCGGTTGATCATCACCATAGAAAATGGTGACTTTGTCTATGTGGTTAATCGTACCGTTGACAAGATCTGTTTCAAATATTTTATCTGTTGAACCAAACAGAACAGGTGCATCTGAGTTAATCTGGGTTGGTGTTTCATCAATGATCTGAGTGATGTTGTTGTACGTGCTCTCTAACCACTCAACCGCGCCCTCATACCCGTAATGGGCAATCGCCGCATTCCAGGAATTTA
>CAZZGO010000136.1:0-3231 GCA_964654245.1 uncultured Pseudobdellovibrionaceae bacterium
ATCCACGCGGATATCGAACAAAAAAAACCGGGGGTGTTAAAACTGATTGAAATTCACCGGGAAGATATTTTGACGCTTCCGGCGCTCTTATCCATTTTAAGAAAATATCCAGCGCACCGATTCATTTTGTTCTGTGATGATTTATCATTTGATGAACAGGATGGTGCGTATAAATCACTCAAGGCGGTGCTGGAAGGTGGCCTTGACCGCCGTCCTGACCATGTATTGTTTTATGCGACGTCCAATCGCCGCCATCTGATACCCCGCCAGATGATCGAAAATGAACGCACCACCGCCATTCATCCCGGTGAAACGGTTGAAGAAAAAGTGTCGCTATCAGATCGCTTTGGGCTATGGCTTGGGTTTTATCCCTGCACGCAGGATGAATATCTGGCGATGATTACGGGATATGCGAACCAATATGGATTGACGTTCGAAGAGAGATCAGCCGTTGAATGGGCGACCACGCGCGGCGCACGATCCGGGCGCGTCGCGTGGCAGTTCATCCAGCAAATCGCCGGACAACAAAAAATCAAACTTTCATAGACTTATAGATATTTATCCGGATTGACGGCCGTGGTGCCTTTGCGGATCTCAAAATGCAGTTGTGGACTATCCACCTGACCTGTCGCCCCCACCGTGCCAATGGCTTGGCCCCGTTTGACCACATCGCCTTTTTTGATAAGGGTCTTATCAAGATGGGCATATGCCGTCATCCATTTATCCTGATGACGCACCAACACCAGATTGCCATAGCCTTCGAGTTTATTTCCAGCATATACCACCACACCATTTTCAGCAGAACGCACAGGCGTTCCTTTGGGAGCCTTGATATTAATCCCATCATTATGAAGCCCGCCGGATTTAGGACCAAAGCCGGAAATAACATGACCATCCACCGGCCACATAAATTTGCCTGTATCGGCACGCGGGGGCGTTTTGGGCATTTTGGCAGGTGCCGAGGCGGCAGACACTGGTTCAACCCGTGCCGGGGATGACGGCGGAACTGGCAGGGAAGAAGATGTTGTCTGTGTTATCACAGGTTTGGCGTTCGGACGCGCGGATGGGACGGGCGGCAGGGCTTGACGCTCCACCCCCGCGATTTGAACCGGGGGGGACAGATGTTCTGGTTCTTCGGGGATAACACGTGGCTGGGGGGGCGGTAGACGCAAAACCTGCCCCGCACTTAAGGCATAGGGCGCATTTAAATTATTCAGCCGAGCCAGTTGAAACACACTGGTATCAAATGTCGCCGAAATAGACTGCACACTATCCCCCATCTTCACGCGATATTCATTCGGCGGGGGCAGTTTCAAGCGATATCCCGAACTTAAGGTATAAGGTGCCGACATGGCATTAACGGTAATAATATCCCGTATCGGCAGATTGTATTGTTTGGACACGGTGTAGATAGTATCGCCTTCAAGTATCGTATGCATGCCCGTACTCCCCGCTCCGGGCGTCACCCCATACGTGACCACAGGCGCAGAATCCTGACGTTTGGATAAACACCCACAGAGTACCAGCGGCAAGAGTAAGAGAAGATGGGGGTGTCTCATGCGCTTTCCCCCATCTCTGTTGCCACATCGGGAAGTAACGGCACAAAGCGCACGGGGCAGATATCGCTCACCAACCATGTATCTTCGGATAATTTCATGTATTTTTTTAAAATCTGATCTGCCGGTAGTCCCACCGGCACCACCATCACGCCACCGATTTTTAATTGATCAAACAAAGATTGCGGGGGTTTATCCTGCGCCCCGGCCGTCACGATAATTTTATCAAAAGGGGCTTGATCCACCCCGTTGATGCGCGGCCAGCCCAACATGCCATCCGCACACATGGCCGTGATATTTCGAAGATGAAGCTGGCGAAATAATGTCTCAGCCTGATCCAGCAGAGGTTTATGACGTTCAATGGAATATACGCGGCGGCAAATTTTTGACAAAATAGCGGCCTGATATCCAGAACCGGTACCAATCTCCAGCACCTTATCCCGATCCGTCAGTGCCAAAGACTCTGTCATCAGCGCCACAATATAAGGCTGGGAAATTGTCTGTCCCCGGCCAATCGGAAGGGCCATATCATCCCATGCCCGGTCTTGAACGGCGGGCGGCATGAATTTCTCACGCGGGATCATGTCCATGGCAGATAAGACACGCAGATCATGTATCCCCTTATCGCGAAGCAAGGCGATAAGACGGGCAGAATGACGAGAGGCATATGACGTAACGGCAGGGGCGAGCATCGCAATCCCTAGTGAATCACATGATTCCCCCTGATTCAAGGCATGTTTATGCCTTAAGCCGCCCGGGACGCCGATCTGGACAGGGGCATTAACTTTTCTACCCCCCCCATATAGGGTTTCAGCACAGAGGGGATCCGTACCCCCCCATCCGCCGGGTCATAGTAATTTTCCAATACCGCAATCAGGGCGCGGCCCACCGCCACCCCCGAACCATTGAGTGTATGGACAAAACGCGTCTCTTTTTCACCTTTTTTCCGCAGACGCGCATTCATGCGGCGCGCCTGAAAATCCCCACAATTAGAACAGGACGAAATCTCGCGGTATCGATCCTGCCCCGGAAGCCAGACTTCGATGTCATAGGTTTTGCGCGCCCCAAAACCGGTATCCCCGGAACACAGCACGATCGTGCGGAACGGCAATTCCAGTTTTTTCAAAATATTTTCAGCACAGCCCGTCATGCGTTCATGTTCGGCAAAACTGTCTTCGGGGGCGGTAATTGACACCAATTCCACCTTATAGAATTGGTGCTGGCGGAGCATCCCGCGCGTATCCTTGCCAGCCGCGCCTGCTTCTGACCGGAAACACGGCGTAAAGGCGCAATAGCGGCGGGGGGAGTCTTCCTGATCGATAATCATATCGGCCACCATGTTCGTGAGCGGAACTTCGGCGGTAGGGATCAACCAATCCCCCCGCGTGGTGCGAAACAGGTCTTCGGCAAATTTCGGAAGTTGTCCCGTACCATAAGCCGTTTTATCATTGACCAGAAGCGGTGGAGAGACTTCGGTATATCCGTGTTCGCCTGTATGCGTATCCAGCATAAATTGCGCCAGCGCACGTTCCAGTCGCGCCAACCCGGAATGCATCAACACAAAGCGCGAGCCTGATATTTTGGCCGCCGTTTCAAATTCCATCATGCCCAAGGATTCGCCAATATCCGTATGGTCTTTGGCGTCAGATTTTTTAAGTATCGGCGCACCCACGCG
>CAZZGO010000137.1:0-3229 GCA_964654245.1 uncultured Pseudobdellovibrionaceae bacterium
GATCGTTTGTTTCCGCGTAGCACGGCGGTGTTTATTACCATTGCTGTGGCCTTTATCCTGTCGGTTGGCGTTTTTACGACCTTCGGGCGCGAATTCCTGCCGCAATTCAATGAAGGCAGCGTGACCATTACGATCTTCCAAAAGCCGGGTACATCACTTGGTGAGAGCAACCGCATCGGCAATATCGCCGAACGTTTGTTACAGGAGCTTCCAGAGATTGAAAAAACCTCCCGCCGTGCTGGACGCGCCGAGCGTGACGACCATGTGAAAGGCGTGTATGCAACGGAGCTGGAGGTAACACTTCTGCCTTCTGAGCGCAGCAGGTCTGAGGTCTTTGCCGATATCAGGGAGAAATTAGCGACTATTCCCGGTATATCAGTGGAGGTTGGGCAGCCAATTTCTCACCGGATTGATCATATGCTCTCCGGTGTGCAGGCACAGATCGCGGTTAAATTGTTCGGCCCCGATCTCACTACGCTTCGCGCCAAGGCTGAGGACATCAAAGCGGCGATGGAAAGCGTCCCCGGTGTTGTCGATCTGGCTATAGAAAAACAGGTCTTGATCCCGCAGCTTCATGTATTGGTTGACCGGGAACAGGCGGCTGCACGGGGGCTTATGCCGGGTGAGGTTGCAGAATATGCCCAACTTGCCATGCAAGGCGAAACAGTGGGTGCCATTCTGGATGGGGAGCGTTCACACGATATCGTAATGCGCCTGAAAGACGAAGCGCGAGATTCCGCTGAGGCTATCAGGCAGATTCCTATTGATACGGAAGATAACCATATCGTGCCGCTCGATCTGGTAGCCGATATCGAAGAAGCCAAGGGCGCAAACCTGATTAATCGCGAGAATGCTCAGCGGCGTATTATTATTCAGGCCAATAGCAGTGCGCGTGATCTGGTCGGCGTTGTTGAACAAATGAAAGCAGAGATAGCGGATAAAGTAAGCCTACCAGAGGGTTATTATATCGTCTATAGCGGCCAGTTTGAAAGTCAGGCGAGTGCCAGTAAAATGATCGCGCTGTTATCACTGTTGTCGTTTTTAGGAATGTTCATTGTGCTCTACGCGCACTTTAAAAGCGCCAATTTGGCTATTCAGATTATGCTGGCGATTCCGCTGGCCTTTATCGGTGCGGCGATTGGTATCTGGCTATCAGGCGGCATTTTCTCGATTGCCACGCTGGTTGGGTTTATTACTCTCACCGGGATTGCAGCGCGAAACGGTATTATGATGATCGCGCATTACCTGCATCTGATGGAGCACGAGGGAGAAAAATTTGATCTTGCCATGATTTATCGTGGCACGGCAGAACGTATCGTTCCCGTTATGATGACGGCCCTCACAGCCTCGCTTGCACTGGTGCCAATCCTGATGGCCGCAGGGCAACCGGGACGGGAAATCATCTATCCCGTGGCGGTTGTTATTTTCAGCGGTCTTTTTACCAGCACATTGCTGGATTTGACCGTGCGCCCGCTTTTGTTCTGGCGATTTGGGCGTAAGCCAGTGACAAAACTTATCCCTCACGCCATAACGTCTTAACATCTCAAACCAAGGAGAAAATCTATGAAGAAAACTCTATCTATACTCACTGTACTTGGGCTTTTTGCCACCTTACCTGCTTACGCAGGAACGGGCCATGATCATGGTGCTGCTGCGGAAACGGCTGCCCCCAAAACGGGCCATGGCAATCTGCAGGACGATCACAGCGCCATCAAGGCTTTGAACGTAACGCCTGAAGAAGCTATCACAACTCTGGAAACAGGTCTTGCCGACCTTGCGGCAAAAACTAAAGCCAGCGATATTGAAGGGACGATTTCAGGCGCACTGGCTCTTATGTCCGCCGTCAAAACACTGAGCGAAGCCGACCCGAATGAGCGTCAGACTGCCGCGCTCAAGCAACTCGATCAGCAGCTTGATGGGGCCAAACACGCTGCCGAAGATAAAGATTTTGCCAAGGCACAGTCCGCCACCGCAAAGGCTCAGTCTGCATTTAAGTTATATAAAGCAATAAAATAACCAAAAATCAGAAAACAAATTTGTTTTTGGCGAGGAATATTTAATCCTCGCCAATTTTTTAGTAATTTTGCTCCTGTAAATAGGAAAATTTCTTAAAGCCGGATCTAAAAAAATAAATAGGCAACAGTCATACCCAGCCATACAGAGCCCTATGGTTCGGTATAAGATACTGATTTATCTAACATATTTTTATTTTTCGCTTGGTTTTGTTTTGCGTTTTGAGTTATAGCTTCGAAAAATACCACCCTTACGAAGCGCGCACACATGCCCAAGGCGAAGATAACAAAATCGTTTGTTGATAGCGTCCCTTTAAGCGCAAAGGGGCAGATGGCATATTGTGACAGTGAATTGCGCGGCTTTTATTTGATTGTCGGTACGGAATCAAAAACCTACGTTGCTCAAAAAGACATACAAGGCCGTAGTATCCGTTGCACCATTGGCAGACACGGACATTTTACACCCGAACAAGCGCGCAAGATTGCCAAGGATAAACTTTATCTTATGGCGCAGGGGATTGACCCAAACGCGGAAGAGGATAAAAAGCGGAGCCAGAATATTACACTGGAAGACGTGCTAAATGCGTACCTGTCCACCCGCAGAAACTTAAAAGAACGGACGCAGGAAGATTACCGCTATATTTTTGACCGCCATTTAAGCGAGTGGAAAGATACGTTGATGACGGACATTACAAAAGACATGGTCGGTGCGTATCATGCCAAAATAGCCGAGGAATCAGGAAGCTACACCGCCAATAAAGCCATGCGTATCGTTCGTGCATTGTTTAACTTTGCACAGGCCACCTATGATATTTGCCCCGCGAACCCTGTCGTGTACCTGACTCGTGTTAAGGCATGGTACAAGGAAGAACGCAAGCGCACCTACATCAAGGGGCATGAATTAAAGCAGTAGTGGGAGGCTGTCTATGCACTTGAGAATGACACCTACCGTGATTTTTTATTGTTTTTACTGTTTACGGGTTTAAGGCGCGGTGAAGCCCAAGCCCTGATGTGGGAGAATATTGATTTTAAAGACCGCACCTTTACCATCCCCGATACAAAGAATGGCGATCCGCTGACCCTGCCGATGGGTGATTTTTTATACGGTATGTTTGAGGCGCGGCGAAAACGCTACGGCAATTATACCTTTGTGTTTCCGGGTACAGGGGAATATGGGCATCTTGTCGAACCCAAAAAAGGCATTGCCAAGGTCGTTA
>CAZZGO010000138.1:0-3183 GCA_964654245.1 uncultured Pseudobdellovibrionaceae bacterium
TCACTTTCTGTGCCGCGCTCGACACGGCACATCTTTGTGCCTGTAAATTCGTCCGTGTGCTGTGTGGCGTTCCAGCCAGTTGTAACGCAAGCTGTCAAAGCCATAGCCGTAAGGCAGGGCAGGATAATTTTTGTATATTTTTTCATGTCTAACTCCCAAATAAAAAGAACCACCAAGATTGCTCTTGGTGGCTGGGTGTTAGTAACCGCGTCAAAAGAAACGGCGTGATGCTTTTGGCATACGCTTGGACATGACATCACCACCCAGCCCTAAGACTGAGAGGCGACACACATACGGCAGTGTCTAAATGCCGCTTTTGACGGGGTTACTATGCCCCAGACCAGCAAAAGCTGACCCGCGATAACCTTAAATGGCGCGGTGAAAATAAAAAAGCGAAAAGTTTATGAGATTTCAAATGCCTAGAGGCAAATCACCTTATTAAGTGGCCTTAATAAGGTGGCAGGGCTTGCAAAAAAGTGAGGAAAATGGTGCCGTTGACAGGATTTGAACCTGCGACCCCGTCATTACGAATGACGTGCTCTACCAACTGAGCTACAACGGCATAATAGTGTCTCGACCTTATTATCGCCTTTTTACGGGCGGGGGCAAAGTCGTAACCCCATAGTATTATAGCTCTTTTTCCAGCCGACCGTTTAATTACGAATGCGATGCTCTACCCCTGAGCTACGACGGCGTGCTGAAAAATGGTGCCGGCAGAGAGGATTGAACTCCCGACCTTCGGTTTACAAAACCGCTGCTCTACCGCTGAGCTATGCCGGCAAAAATCGGGCAAAACGTAACAAAATATTTTCTCTTTGGATAGGGTTATTCCGGCCTAAGCCTTGGTTTTTTGATTGTTTTTACCCATACCCACGTTCTTGAGAGGGAAATAACCCCTTTATTTGGCAGGAAACCAAATATCTGCTAAATTATGTATCATCTTTTTAAAAGAGGATGTGATTCGCTAACCCACTGAAAATTCAGGTTTTTTAAAATAATGGCGGAAAAAGGCGAAGGCGCAAGCGATGTTTTCACAGGATGGGCCATCTTGGGCGTTATCCTGCTGGCCTTTGCATGGTTGCTCTGGTGGATCTGGGGGGATCAGATTGCGAATATCGTACGCTGGTATAGATATGCCCAGATGTGGGTCATCTCTTTTATTCTGCCGGATGATTACACCATCACCTGGCGTGGATTTACCGTAAATTTTCATGAGTGGGTGGATCGTGTTGCCGCCATGCCCGCCAGTCAGATTGATTTAAAAACATTGGGTCTGTTCTCGACTTTGGCACTCACGCCGTGGAAGTATATTTTTTCCGCTCTGATTTTTGCCATGGGGATATGGGCTTACACCAAAGGCCCCGGCACACATTATCGTACCAAACTTGATTTGACGGGATTAATTCGGCACCAATCCAAAGTATTCCCGATGATCGCCCCGTTTGTGAAATTTGATCCTTCTAAACGCCCACCGCGCGCGCCGGGAAGTCCTGTCCCCGCAGAGTTGTCATTATTTGCCGAAGCATTGGGCCCCGAAGAATGGCTGGCCTATCATGTTATTCCGGTACCGGGTGGCAAAATTGATAAAGATGCTGTGGCCAAGGCCTTTAGCCAGCAACTGGGCAAACGGTGGAAAGGTGTCAAGGGACTGGCACCCTATCAGGAAATTTTGTTGGCCGGTTTTTGTCTAAAAGCCGCTCGAAAACGCCATGATTCAGATGAATTGTTAGGGCGTTTATCCCAATGCTGGTCTCATGACAAAGGTCTGAAGATCAACAGGGGTTTATTGCGTGATGCCCGGAAAATTCTGGCCAACAAGGATATCTCCGGCAAGACCCTTGCGAAATGTCATCAACACGCCTTTGAAACAACGGCTTTGATGCGTGCCTTAATGACCGCCCGAGAAGAAGGCGGGGTATTGGCTCCGGCACAGTTTTTATGGCTGAGAGGGTATGACCGGGCCCTGTGGTATCCGCTCAATAATCTGGGGCGTAATTCCTATCATATGGAAGCCATGGGTGCGATGGCGCATTATAAGGCCGAAAAGCTGGCACAGCGTCCTATCCCCCAACCCAAAATTGACGGAGCCGTTCAGGCGATTTCGGAATACATGTCGTCTGACCGCGCCCGGCCTATCCCGCAACTGGATTATACGGGCTCCAAAAAACGTGGCATTAAACAACTAAAAACGGCTTAAATGAAAGACTAGAAACCCATGATGTTGATAAAAAAAACAAAGAATAATGCTGATGGCCATGCCCAAATTGTCGGGGGTAATCTGGTTTTATCTCTGCCCCACGCCAAAAGCCCTGTGGTTTGGCGTTGGGATTTAACACAAGCCAAGGCCTCCGCGCTTGAGGTCAGCGAACAGGATAATGGTTTTGACCTAATCATGAAAACCTCCTCAGATGGTTCTCAAAAAATAGCATCTTTCAACACCCGAGAATCTGCTGTGGGGGCGTTGATGATGGCCTCTGAAGCTATGAACGGGGGGCAAGGATACTCGCTTGACCGGGCTTCGGAAGGGGCAAAATGGTTGATCGCCCTTGCCGGGGCACTGGTCGTGATCTTTCTCTTTTTCTTTCTGGCGCGGATGACACCGCAGGAAATAGCCCCTTATGTCGCCAGCGGGTCAAGCGCCTCGATGGCAGGAACTAACAGTAACCCCGAAAATTCAGCTGGCGTTCCCGTATCCGCCGACGATCTTTTGGGGGATATTCAGTAACAACCAAAGAACGTTTTTTTATAAATGGCACTCGACCTAAAAAAACACGCGGTCACCAGTAAAACCGTTCGCCGGGATATCCGGCCGCTTTACGTGCGGTTTTGGGAATGGCTTAAAAAACCCTCTAATGCGCTTATCATCTTCTTGATGGGGGCGATGATGCCGTTCTTTGTGCCGATGACCACCAACCTGATGGATATCATATTTCTGGGATATCTTTTTATTTTCTGGTGTATGAAAAAAACGGACCGAAAACTTCCGGCCAAAATGCCAATGGGCGCACCCTATTTTGATTCAAAAAATACAGCCGCCGGACGCGGCGGAAAGGCCGAAGGTATTCTATATGTTGGGTACGACCGTAATACATCAGAACAATTATGGTTTACTAACGCTGATGCCAGAACACATATCCTGTATTTAGGAACAACCGGGTCCGGTAAAACAGAAGGTCTTAAATC
>CAZZGO010000139.1:0-3138 GCA_964654245.1 uncultured Pseudobdellovibrionaceae bacterium
CGGTGAATGACCGTTTCGCCAAAATAATCTTTACTATATGTTTTGGCATGAGAAGGCGAAGCAGCAAAAGCCAATCCCGCAAAAAGACACAGATAAACGATCAAGCGCATGACAGGGGTTCCTTACATCAGGTCACGTAAAATAATGCTAGAGATATGGGGAGAAAACGTAAATCTGTCAATAACGTATGTCGGGATCAACCTATGTCGGGATCAGGCCTGTCCCTGATGGACGTTTTTAACAGGTCTGCCGTCGCGGGCAGAGACCATGAGTGCCAGACGCCGTTTTAAGACATCGATAAAGGGGAGAATTTTCTCGCTTCGGGCGATTTCCACATATTGCCCTCGGTACCCCGGGGTTGTGGCAACAAAAAGGCATTTATCAGAGCCCAAACGCCGTTTTTCAATGGTCACGAGGGGCGGCTTACCGGCTTCTTCGCGGAACGCAATGTAATATTTTCCGCCATACTCTGTAAAAGAAAAATCCCGGAACAGCCCCGAATAGACATTCTGGCTATAGACCTGAAAAATGGCACCGAATTCGGCTCTGGTATATCCAACGGCGGGTGCAGAGAGTGTTTTGAAACCCATATGTTTTAGAGTATACCATATTCTGGTCTGAAAATCCCTTTGAATATGATAAAGAAACACACATATGGTTGATATATTTCAAGAAGTTGATGAAGCCCTCCAGAAAGATCGCTTGATGGCGTTATGGGATAAATACCATCTTGTCATCATTGGCGGCGTGGCGGCACTGATTTTGGGCACGGCGGGGTGGAGTGGCTGGACATCCTGGACTCATGCGCATAATAAGGGTGAGACATCGCGTCTGATTTCTGCCCTGGAAGGTACGGCGCCTGAAACCGCGCTGAAGGGCTTGGCGGAAGATATGTCTGGCGGCCATGAAACTATTGCCTTGATGACACTGGCAGGCACCTATGTTCAACAGGATAAAATCGCGGATGCCGCGCAAATTTTCGAAAAAATCTTTACGAAATCATCTGCTCCGCAAACACTCAAAGAACTTGCGCGTCTTTATTACGTGCGCACACAAATGACCGAATCCTTGTCGGCAGAATCAGGCAAAAAACTGATCGATATTTTAACGCCCGTTATTGAACGTGACAAAAGCCCATGGCAATATCATGCGCGTTTAGATGCGGCGGTCATTTCGGCGCACGCCTTGAAAGATCCGGCATCGGCGATGTCCTATCTATCTGCTTTTGACAAAGCTGAAGGCGTGTCCCCTGCGCTGGCGGATAAGGCGTCGGCCTTAAAGCAGGTTTACGGGGCGGATTTGCCCCCGGCTTCTCAGGCTTCTGATACTTCCAGTGTAAAGGAATAAGATATGCGTTCTTCTTTGCTCATGTCTGGCACGCGTTTATGTGTGATGTGTCTGGCTGTTTTATCGCTTTCAGCCTGTGGGAGCGATATGTGGTTTGGAGAAAAAGATGATGCGCCGCCGCTGGCCGGTCAACGCCTGTCCATTTTGGATATGCAAAGAAAGCTGGAGCCGGATGAAATCACGCAAGGCTCGGCTGTTTTTTCTCCGGCAGAAATTTTGGCAAATGACAGTTGGCCCCAAGCTGGCGGGTATCCACACCATGCCATGCAAAATCTGTCTTTTTCCAAGGGTGAAGTCAAAAAAATATGGTCATCAGACATCGGCGAAGGGGCATCTAAATCCTATCCGCTCACGGCGCAACCGATTGCGGCTGGCGGGCGTGTTTTTACGCTCGATTCCCAAAGTCAGCTATCCGCTTTCTCTGCCAAAGATGGCAAGAATCTCTGGCGTATCAACACGCTCAAAAACGAAGACGATGATCCGGTGATATCGGGTGGCATATCCTTTGCCGGGGATAAAATTTATGTGACGTCGGGATACAATGAAATGCTGGCGGTTAATCCGGCCGATGGTAAAATTCTCTGGCGCGCAAAACTCTCCGCGCCGTCCAGAGCCGCGCCGACCATTCTGGATAACCGCGTTTTTGTGACGCTTCTCTCCAATGCCGTGATGGCCTTTAAGGCGGATACGGGGGAATTGCTATGGGAATATGCAGGCCTTGGCGAAGCCACAGGACTGGTTGGGGCGGCGGCACCGGCGGCAGAAGGCAATATTGTGGTGCCTGCCTTTACCTCGGGTGAACTCTATGCCCTTCGGGTTGAAAACGGGGCGTCGGCATGGTCTGATAATTTATCTAACGCGCTTCGGCTTGGGGGGTTATCGGGCGTATCGGATATCCGCGCGATGCCGATCATTCATAACAATAAGGTTTTTGCCATTTCGTATGGCGGTAAAATGGTGGCGATTGATATTATTTCCGGCCAGCGTTTATGGTCACGGGATATCGGCGGCTCTGAAACGCCGTGGCTCTCGGGGAACCGGATTTTTGTCATTTCATCTTATAACGAAGTCGTCTCGTTGGATGTGGATACGGGTGCGGTTATGTGGGTGTCGCAACTGGCACGATTTGAAAATAAAGCAGAAAAAAAGGGAGCTATTTTCTGGACGGGACCTTTAATGGCATCGGGACGGCTGATGGTTTTTTCATCAGACGGCCGTGTGGCCGAGATCAACCCCGAAGATGGGGCCTTGCTCAAGGAATGGTCAACCGGGGAGTCTGTCCAGATAGCGCCCATCATTGCCGGCGGGGTTTTATATCTGGTGTCACGTGATGGCACGTTATCGGCCTACCGATAGGAATATATAGCCACTTCCCCCATAAGGTGATAAAGCCTACGCCATGTTATCTATTGCTATCATAGGCCGCCCGAATGTGGGCAAATCAACATTGTTTAATCGACTGGCCGGGAAACGGCTGGCGATTGTAGATGACCGTCCCGGCGTCACCCGCGACTGGCGCGAGGCCGAAGGCTATCTGCTCGATCAACCTGTGAGAATTTTGGACACTGCCGGACTTGAGGAAACCTTTGATGAATCCATCGAAGGTAAAATGCGCCAGCAAACCGAATTTGCCATGAACAAAGCTGATGTTCTTTTGTTTTTGGTCGATGGCAGAGCCGGGATCACCCCCATGGACGAACATTTTGCGCAGTGGCTCCGTAAACAAAAAAAACCTGTCATTGTGGCCGTCAATAAATGCGAAAATGAAAAGGCCACTCAATCTGCCGTCGC
>CAZZGO010000140.1:0-3111 GCA_964654245.1 uncultured Pseudobdellovibrionaceae bacterium
GAAATGGATCGTATTTTGGGGGCATCTGCCGTCAAGGCCAATGATATCGCCGAACCGATCTTGAAAAACGCTATGGATATCATGGGGTTCTGGCGCGCCTAAGGATTTGCCCGGCTGTGCTTTGGCGGCTATAATCATGCCCATGATCAGATTCCTTATGGCCGTGCTTGTCCTGATGGTGCCCGTTTCGGCGCAGGCGGATTATTTCGTCTGGCAGGACGCCAAAAGCGGCCTGACCATGTCCTTCCCCGATACATGGAATGTGGTGCATAATCAAAAGCCCGAAGATATCTTGACCATCATTGCGCCGTCAGACCATGACCAGCCCGTGTGCAAGGTACGCGTGCACCCGGATAAACGGTTTGTGATCTACCCGCCGGATTTCGGGCGCGATGTTCAAAAAACCGCTGTCAGTGCGCCGTTCTGGGATTCCTATCTGGCGCAATATGAAGGCTATCAACTGGACCGCGTGTATGACGGGGCAGGGCTGGGGCGCTGGCATGCGTCCTATGCGCTGGCCAGTTATTCCACCCATAGCGGCACGGTGATGCAAACGCGCCGGGCGATCATGTTTGCCTCGCTGTATAACGATAAACTCTATGCGCTGGAATGCTCCACGCTTAATCACGCGTATGAAAAATGGGCGGTGTCGTTCAAGGATATTGTGAAATCGATTGATTTTAAAAAGGCCTATCACGAATTCCCGACCGGGGAATACGCGAATTTCCTGAAAGGCGCGGATCATTATTTCTGGTCACAGAGCGCACCCGATGGCACGACCGCCTATTAACGCCGTCCCGATGGCGGAAGACCCGGCTGTGTCAGACCCGGCAGAACCGCATTACACCGGACACCGGGATCGTTTAAGGGACAGATTCAAACACGCGCCGGACAGTCTTCCTGATTATGAATTACTGGAACTTTTATTGTTCATGGCCATTCCGCGCCGGGATGTGAAACCGCTGGCCAAATCCTTGCTCGCACGCTTTGGGTCGCTTCGCGGCGTGCTTCAGGCTCCTTTGGCGGATCTGGAATCCACCCAAGGCCTGTCTGAAACATCCGCCCTTGCGCTTAAATCCATACAGGCGGCGGGGCAACGCGTGATGAAACAGGAAATCATGGGCAAGCCCGTTTTAAATTCATGGCAGGTCTTACTCGATTATCTTCATGGTTCCATGGCGCATGAACAAAAAGAACATTTCCGGCTGTTGTTTTTAAATAAAAAAAATGAATTGATTGCCGATGAAATTCAACAATCCGGCACCGTTGACCACACACCGGCCTATCCGCGCGAAATTGTGAAACGTGCGCTTGAACTCTCCGCCACGGCGATCATTCTGGTGCATAACCATCCGTCCGGGGATGCGACGCCGTCCCGCGCCGATATTGAGATGACCCGGGACATTGTATCCGCCGCCTCAGCCCTCGACATCATGGTGCACGATCATCTGATCGTCGCCCGCTCCGGCGTCACCAGTTTTAAAAGTCTGGGGTTGATGTGAGTTATCAATAAACGTCTAAATACAAACCGTCATTCTCTCAAAAGGAACGGTTAATTGAGTATGCCAAAGAAGTTGAGGCCGATGAATCTGGCGAGACATTTAAAAAAAACGCTGTCTAAAATTTTCAAACCTTCATCATAGTGAGTATGTTGTTCATAAACGCCAATACCGCATTATAAATATTAACAGCTTCCTCTTGGGTATACGTGTCTTTAGGGTGCATAACTTCATTGCGCCATGCTAACCGAACACTTTTTAGATACACCAACGCCTCATGATAGGCTTGGCGTTTTTTCTTTTGTGTAGCAGTCAATTTTATATTTTTTGATGGCCACCTTTTTTCAATTTCACTTTCAATGCCGCCAACAATTGTTCCCCATTGCTTGTCTTGGCTCTCTGGAACGTTTAATTTCTTGCCCATAGATTGGACACCGCTTTCCACTATGCGCATTAAATGGAATACGGCGGCGGTATAACGGCCCATGGAAAGACATTTCCCGGCTTCGTCAATATCTGTAGATAAATTTGAATGCTTAACTATGACCTTTTCCCACTTGGCCATCCGGTCATAATAAATTGAGTCTTCGTCGGTAATCTGGAAGTACATACCTTCTGACAATTCATCATAGATGCGGCTACTAAGTTCCCGCAAAACCGCTTGATCGTACCAAGTCTGCTCTTTTTTAATCTTACTCAAAATTTCTTGAATCTTTTTACATGTAAATTTCAAGCCCAAGGCTTGGCATTGGTGTTGTAGAACTTCCAAAGAAAGCATGACCTTGGTGGTTCTAGAAATATCACTGCTATCCTTTTGGGGAGTATTTGGAAAACCCGCGAGTGCTTGACCAAGCCCGTAAGGCTTAGATAATGGAAGCGGTTGAGCGCTAAGATTAGCAAATTCATGAACTTGCCCGATCTGGGCAAGTAATTGACAAACATACACAAAGTTGTGCGCTTTGAAATTCAGCATTTCAAGTAGGCTCCAAATCCGCTTGTTAGAGGCACTCATTTATAGCACTCCCAACTGTGGCAAGCGAGTCTGGGTGCGCAAAGTATAATATCGGGAGATTATTCCTATATTAAATAATCGGCGTGAAGGCCGAACGACCTGGCCAGAGAGGGCTCGGGCGAAGGAGAAATATGACAAAATTAACCACCGCCGGGATTCAGAAAACACACAAAAACATAAAAAAACCGTGGATCGAACTAGACAAACCAACCCATGGTTGTGTTACATGCGCGCCCATTGCCCCCTTGGTTTTCGTCGCCCGCGATGTTAGAAGTGCCCCATGATCCCACGTTATACCCGCAAAGAAATGGCCGATATTTTTGAACCCGAAAACCGGTTTAAAATTTGGCTGGAGATTGAAATCCTTGCCTGTGAGAAGATGGCCGATATCGGCATCATCCCGAAATCCGTGCCCAAGGTGCTCCGGGAGAAGGGCGGGTTTAACGTCGCCCGGATTGATGAAATTGAACGCGAAGTGAAACATGATGTCATCGCGTTCTTAACGTCGGTCGCCGAACATATCGGCGATGATTCCCGGTATGTGCATCAAGGTATGACATCATCTGATGTGGTGGATACGGGCTTTGCGGTGCAACTGAC
>CAZZGO010000141.1:0-3069 GCA_964654245.1 uncultured Pseudobdellovibrionaceae bacterium
GCTTGCACGTCTTCGGTCAGCACGGTTTGCTGTGCCTTGGCAATAAAGGGGGCGGCGGCATCGGCGGACGCACCTTCAAGGGTTTGAAGTTCGGCAATCGCGCCTTGAACATCCCCGGCATCCAGCATCTGCTGAGCTTTCTGGACGGTTTTTTGTTCGTCGGTACCGCCCACAGGCTGGCCGTCTTTTTGTACCGACAACATGCTGGAAAAACGCGTTTTCACCTGATCCATCACAGAAATATCTTCGCCTTTGAGCGAAGCAAAGGCGATATCACCCGCGAGTGTTTTAAATTCACGTGACAATCCCTGAGAGGTGAGTACGCCCCCTTCTGCCTGAGGCGCAAGACGCGTTAAGGCAGATTGAAGTTCCGGATTATCTTCGCCCGCCAGTTTTTGAAGCAGCACCAGATCATCTGAAAAAGGCACCTGACGGTTCACCGAATCCCGGAGTTGAGAAAACACAACCAGCATCGCCGCGGCCTTGATATCATCCGGGGACACGCCCTCAATGGTTTGACCCAGAGCGGTCTGATCTGACTGTGCCTGCCCAAGTTTTTGTTCCACATCGTTGACACGGCCATCCATGGAATCAACAATCCCTTGGATTTCCTTGATAGCATCCCCCAACTGACCTTGCCCCTGAACCGTTTGTTCCAGCGTTCGTACGCGGGAAATAATATCCCCCAATTCTGCCGAGCCGGTAAGCGCCACAACCTGCGTTTCCAGTTTCGCCAGACGCTCGGCCAGCGGACCCGAGTCAGACGACAGCAAGGTTTGTTTTAAATCTTCTGCGTTTTGGGATATTTCGGTGACCGTTGCCTGAAGATTGCGCGCTTGGTTTTGCATCTCATTCAGTTTCTGTTCCATATCTTCGGGCATTAGGTTTTTAAAAAACGACGCCCGCAGATTTGTGTCTTTGACGTCCTGCGTCAACGCCGCAATCTGGGATTCCTGACGCTCTACCTTTTGTGCCGCCGGCCACATTAAAAACCCGACGCCCCCCAGCGCGAGCAAAATAAGACCGGTCGTAATCCAAACACTGGCTTTAACGGCCTGTTCATTGCCGGATTTAATTTGTGCCATCAATTCAGCATGCGTTTTATATTCATCCCGGTTGTAAGATGGAGACGAAGACCGCACATGAATCACCCGCGGTTCATCCGAAGCGGGGAGTGCCGTATCTTCAATTTTATTCTGGTTGGCCGGAGCCGTGAGTGTCATGACATCCGAGAGGTCAATCTGGTGCGCCCGCGCCGCAGATAAAATATCCTGATAGCGGTTAAGCGGGATGGCATCGCGTTTTTTCCACCCCTGCACAGTGGTCACAGGGACATTCATTTTTCCGGCCATGGGGCGAATACCCCCAAAGCGTTCAATGATTTCGCCTGCATTTTTTATGATGTCTTGATCGTCCGAAATCGTCATCTTTCCCCCGTGTGCACCCATGATGTTATTCCTTGTACTCGCCCAGCATGGCCAATAAATCCTGACGTCCTGATGAAGGGCTGACGTCTATTTTTTGCCAAGGCAATACGGAAAGACACTCTACCATGGGGGCACCCAGACATAAAGCCTTTATGCCTCGGATACAGGTTTCCATCCGATTTTTTTGAACGAGCGTGACAATCCCTGAGAGGTGAGTACGCCCCCTTCTGCCTGAGGCGCAAGACGCGTTAAGGCAGATTGAAGTTCCGGATTATCTTCGCCCGCCAGTTTTTGAAGCAGCACCAGATCATCTGAAAAAGGCACCTGACGGTTCACCGAATCCCGGAGTTGAGAAAACACAACCAGCATCGCCGCGGCCTTGATATCATCCGGGGACACGCCCTCAATGGTTTGACCCAGAGCGGTCTGATCTGACTGTGCCTGCCCAAGTTTTTGTTCCACATCGTTGACACGGCCATCCATGGAATCAACAATCCCTTGGATTTCCTTGATAGCATCCCCCAACTGACCTTGCCCCTGAACCGTTTGTTCCAGCGTTCGTACGCGGGAAATAATATCCCCCAATTCTGCCGAGCCGGTAAGCGCCACAACCTGCGTTTCCAGTTTCGCCAGACGCTCGGCCAGCGGACCCGAGTCAGACGACAGCAAGGTTTGTTTTAAATCTTCTGCGTTTTGGGATATTTCGGTGACCGTTGCCTGAAGATTGCGCGCTTGGTTTTGCATCTCATTCAGTTTCTGTTCCATATCTTCGGGCATTAGGTTTTTAAAAAACGACGCCCGCAGATTTGTGTCTTTGACGTCCTGCGTCAACGCCGCAATCTGGGATTCCTGACGCTCTACCTTTTGTGCCGCCGGCCACATTAAAAACCCGACGCCCCCCAGCGCGAGCAAAATAAGACCGGTCGTAATCCAAACACTGGCTTTAACGGCCTGTTCATTGCCGGATTTAATTTGTGCCATCAATTCAGCATGCGTTTTATATTCATCCCGGTTGTAAGATGGAGACGAAGACCGCACATGAATCACCCGCGGTTCATCCGAAGCGGGGAGTGCCGTATCTTCAATTTTATTCTGGTTGGCCGGAGCCGTGAGTGTCATGACATCCGAGAGGTCAATCTGGTGCGCCCGCGCCGCAGATAAAATATCCTGATAGCGGTTAAGCGGGATGGCATCGCGTTTTTTCCACCCCTGCACAGTGGTCACAGGGACATTCATTTTTCCGGCCATGGGGCGAATACCCCCAAAGCGTTCAATGATTTCGCCTGCATTTTTTATGATGTCTTGATCGTCCGAAATCGTCATCTTTCCCCCGTGTGCACCCATGATGTTATTCCTTGTACTCGCCCAGCATGGCCAATAAATCCTGACGTCCTGATGAAGGGCTGACGTCTATTTTTTGCCAAGGCAATACGGAAAGACACTCTACCATGGGGGCACCCAGACATAAAGCCTTTATGCCTCGGATACAGGTTTCCATCCGATTTTTTTGAACGAGCGTGACAAAATGTGCGGCGGTACGGCGGGAAAAAAACAAAACCGTGTGTATCTTTTGAGACTGTAACGCTTCAAGGCCGTTTTTCGAAAAATCGGAAACCAACGGCGCACGATAGACCACTCTTTC
>CAZZGO010000142.1:0-3027 GCA_964654245.1 uncultured Pseudobdellovibrionaceae bacterium
TGAAAAAAGAACGCTGAAAAAACGGCCATGATAATGGCCGGCGCGGCGGCCATGATACTAAAGATCACGACCAGACGGACATGAAGCCGCGACCCCGCGACCCCCTGCCGCCTGCCGCTGATCACTTCGGCAATGCGTTTGGCAATCAATACTGATAACAATAAAAGAATAACCAGATTGACCGTGAGCAATAAGACCACACGATCCGGGCTATCCCCGATCGGCAGAGCCGAATTCAAGGCATAATATGTGGCCACGCCGCTGATAAGGGCGGCCACGCCCAACACAATCAACAAAGGCGTTGAGATGCCTTTACCGAATGATAGAAAATGTGACAGGGGTAACTTATTCATAATCATATTCATAAGTTAGGTTCACAGCCAGAAAGCCATATATGACATAATATTAAAAAACAGGACATTGACGTCCCACAGAATACTGACTATCCACAGTTCAGAGGGCAAAGGCAAGCCTTTAAACATAATATGACAAGCAAATCATTCCCCTCCTTCCATCTCCTGATTCCCGGTGCCGGGCATGGCACCCGTGCGGGCGCGGATATACCTAAACAATATAGGTGGGTTGCGGGCAAAATGCTTTTGCGCCACACGCTGGATCGGTTTATCTCTCTGCCGGAATTAAAGTCCATCCAAGTCATCATTGATCCGGCGTATCAAGATTTATATGCCCAAGCGGTACAGGAGCTCCCGTCCTCACTCTTGCGGGCACCGGTCGCGGGCGCAGCTACCCGTCAACACAGTGTCGCACGCGGGCTTTCGGCCTATGCGCCTTCAGAACAAGGTGACTTTGTCCTTATTCATGATGCGGCACGTCCTTTTATCACCCAGGCCGATATTTATCATGTGCTCTCGGCATTAAAAACACATTCTGCCGTGACCTTGTGTTCTACCGTCACGGATACGTTGATCATGGAAAATATTGACCTCCCCCGGGATCATATTTTGGCAATACAAACCCCGCAGGCGTTTAAAATCGGCGATATCCTGACCGCGCATCAACAGGCCGCACTTACACCCGAAAAGGCCGTATTTACCGATGATACGGCGCTTATCCGGGCAATGGGAAAACCTGTCCACCCCGTGCGCGGTTCTGCAAGGAATATTAAAATCACCACAGCGGAAGACCTCATTATGGCGGATCAACTTCTTTCGGCGCACACTGAAACACGCACTGGCATGGGGTTTGATGTCCACGCGTTTGATCCCACACCGACCACACATATCCGCTTGGGCGGCATTGATATTCCTCACCCTCAAAAACTTCTGGGACATTCTGATGCGGATGTGGTGCTTCATGCGCTGACCGATGCCGTGCTGGGAACAATGTCACAGGGTGATATTGGCACGCATTTTCCGCCGTCTGATCCCAAATGGAAAAATGCCGACAGCCAGATATTTTTGGAACATGCCTTGTCTTTACTACAGGGACATCAAGGTACGTTTCTTCATGCCGATATTACGCTCATGTGTGAACTTCCTAAAATTGGCCCCTGTCGTGTTCAGATGCAGGAAAAAATCGCCGAGATGATGGGCGTGCCGACACACCGTATCAGTATCAAGGCCACCACCACCGAAGGCCTAGGATTCACAGGGCGCAAAGAAGGTATCGCCGCACAGGCGATTGTCACGGTGAAAATACATGTCTAATCCGGCTTTATCCCTTAAAAACCCGGCCTTCTTATGTGCCACGTGGTTTGGGTGCGGACTGGCACGCAAAGCCCCCGGCACGTGGGGTACGCTGGGCGCACTCCCGGTTGGATATGTGCTTTCTGCGATGGGGTTTATTCCCCTGCTGATCGGGTTCATTGTGGTATGTGGGCTTGGGGTATGGTCAATCCGGAAAATTGACTCGCTTAACGCCCCGAAAGATGCCGGATATATCGTCATAGACGAAGTAGCGGGGATGTGGCTGGTGCTTTTGCTGGTGGATATCAACACTTTGATTGGGCTGGCGCTCTCGTTTTTGTTGTTCCGGGCGTTTGATATTATCAAACCATGGCCGGTATCATGGGCAGACCGAAAAGTGTCCGGGGCGATCGGGGTGATGCTGGATGATCTTTTGGCCGCTGTCTATGCCGGGCTTTGTCTGCTAGGGTTGAAATATGCAGGTCTTAATCTCTGATATCTTCGAACAACTCAAACGCCATGGGGGGATGATGGCTACCGCCGAATCCTGCACAGGTGGGATGATCTCAGCCATGATCACCGATATCCCCGGATCTTCGGCCTATTTTGACCGAGGGTTTATCACCTACAGCAATGACTCAAAACGTGATCTGCTAAATGTCCCTGCCGACATTCTGGAACAATATGGCGCGGTGAGCGCGGAGACGGCACAAAAGATGGCCGAAGGTGTACTGGCACATTCACGCGCCCTCGTGGCCTTATCAGTTACGGGCATTGCAGGTCCCGGCGGGGGAAGCGTCGATAAACCCGTGGGGCTTGTCTACATCGCCTGTGCCCGGCGGGGGGCTCCTGCCCAGGCGTTCCGGCATGTCTTTACGGGTACACGTCAGAACATCCGCGAACAATCCGCCCGAGCGGCGCTAGAACACATCCGGGAATGCTTGGCATGAACAAACATATTTTTGTCTCTGCGTCCGACCACCGATATTTTCCTATGCTGGCGGAATGGGTTCACTCCATTCAGCGTTTCCCCGAAAGCCGGTCTTTTGACATCGGCGTGATGAATGCGGGTTTAAACGCTACGCAAATCGCCTATCTGGAATCACGCGGCGTGCGTGTGGTGACTGTGGATTGGCCGCGTGGTATACCCCTTAAAAAAGTAAAAGGTAAGGAATATCTGAAGGGATGCGTCTGCCGCCCGTTCATCCCCGAATATTTTAAAGGCTATGACACTTATTTCTGGATGGATCCTGACACGTGGGTTCAGGATTGGCGTGCAATTGATATGTTCATGGCCGGTGCCCAAAAAAATAAAATCGCCCTGACGCCGCAGGTTGACCGCGCTTATCCCCGCCCGGTGCGTATCAAATGGCTGGGATAT
>CAZZGO010000143.1:0-3009 GCA_964654245.1 uncultured Pseudobdellovibrionaceae bacterium
GCGCATATAGGCTTGAACCTTGATCACTTCTTCGGGCTTGAATTCCATCTATTTTCTCCGTGGTTAGACAGATGTCTTAATGTGATTTAGAGGGGGTGGCAAGATGTTCTGCGTCAAGCCAGTTAGGCATTCATTATAGCAATCGTTGGCCAAGGCCTTGCGATCAGAATAGGCACCAATATCTCGCGGGGCGTGAAAGATAATCCGAAGATCAGCTCCACTAAGTTGCCCGAATTTCCATAAATGTGGAATAAGAGTCATGTCACCATGCCACGTGTACAGGTCGCGTTCAGCATCGGTGTGCGGGGGTACGCCATTCACTGAGTCCAATATTAAGGTAAAAGTCTGTACCTGAAGTGTATCTTGAGCAGAGTTAGAAAAAAGCGATTTCAGCAGGGTGGATTTAAACGGTCTAACCGTTTCGCCGTTCGTTGAGGTTCCTTCGCCGAATAAAATTAGCAAATGCCCTTGCGTTAATCTGTCTCGAAGACTCAAGGCGCCTTCCTGTGATTTTGTTTTTTTACGTTCAATAAAAACGGTGCGTTGAAGCACGGCCAAAAGTCCAAAGAGCGGCCAGCTGGACACTTCCTTTTTAGCAATAAAAGAAACCGGGAAGCACTGGCCAATGGCAATGATATCGAGATAGGATAGGTGATTGCCGATCAACAGTCCGTGTGAGAGAGGTTTTTCACCTTGGATGGTGATCTTTAGTCCATAAAGCCGTGCCGAGATGACTTGGAATACCCATGGCAAAAACAAAGCCGCCCGTCCGCGGTTCAATATCAGAACCAATGATTGGATAGGAATAGTCACAGCAGACAATAGTAAAAAAAGTAAAAATTTCGTGAGACTTCGTAACCAACCCATGGATGTTAGGCCGAGATCGGGTGTTTACTGGTTAAGGGTGTCGTCATCGTCCCAGAACCGCCGGGAATGATTTTTTGGGTTTTGCGCTCGTAATGGCGCATATATTTTTCCGTGACATGGTGTGTGGGCATCACGATACACACATCCGTGGTGTTAAATTGATGGTCAATAATCGCGCCGTCACCAATAGAAGCACCCAAACGAATATAGCCTTTGATCAACGGGGGAAGCGAGGCAAACACACGTTTGGTATCAAGATCTTCTTTGCGCCGCTGATTCATGTCCACGTAAAATGAAGAAAGCGCGCGTGGGCATAGATCCGGCGTGGCCAGATGATAATGATACAGATAAGACAGAGCCTGAGCATGATCCTCAAGATTTGTGCCATGAAGACTGGCGCACCCGAACATCAAACCAATCTGGTGATCTGCCACGTAATGGGCAATGCCCTCCCATAATTTCTGTAGCACGGGACGCGTGCGATAAGGGGCAAGAACACAAGATCTTCCTAATTCCAATAACTCCGCCCCGCACGAGAGCAGGGGAGAAATATCGTATTCCGTGCTGGTGTAAAAATGCCCAAAACGTTCTGCCGGTTCCCGGCGAAGCAAACGATATGTTCCCACTATCGCCTCTTCATTTTGTCCACGGCTTTCATCCACGACGATCAAATGATCTGTGATGGCATCATACGCATCCATATCCCGACGCTGGGTGCGCATATGATCATCTGGGATGGCACCATATTCTTCATAAAAAACCTGATACCGCAACCGCTGGGCGGCTTCAATTTCCCGGGGGTCTGAGGTGACGCGTACGGTCACACGATCAAAATCAGGCAATGTTTCTGAGGTCTGGGGGCTGGTCATGTCAGCGAAAAATCAATACCTTCTATGAACCCTGTACAGGGGTTGTTCATTCATTAAGGGGATACTCTCGTATTCCCCATCGGGGGTCAAGTTTTATGCATGCTGTCTCTGGGAACGTGCAAAGGTCGGTTTTATATGTATGTACGGGGAATATCTGCCGGTCGCCGACAGCACATGCCATCCTAAGAGACTTGATTCGAAAACACGATAAACCTCTTGATTTAAAAGTAGATTCTGCTGGAACGCATGGATACCACGAGGGAAGTCCGCCGGATGAGCGTTCCTGCCGTATGGCTGAACGGGCAGGGATTGATATGCGTGATTTACGCGCGCGGCGGTTTTCGCGTCAGGATCTCCAGCAATTTGACCTGATACTGGCCATGGATCAGGGGCATTTAGCCCATATTCAGCGTCTGGCATCTCAGGACACGGCATTTAAGTCTAAATCTGTTGAGATGGCTCTGTTTCTTGACTATGCCGGGCTCGGGGCGCAAGACGTGCCTGACCCGTATTATGGCGGAGAAGAGGGCTTTCAAGAGGTTTATCAGCTTATTCACATGGGATGCGAGCGAATTTATGCCCGTCTGGCCGGGATATCAGAGGAAAAACACCCTGATTTCCTGTAATTTTATTCCAAAATTTGATTTTACTTATTAAAATACTAAGTTATCAATTGTTTTTTGATAAGTATTTATTGACGTCTTTCTGATTTTTATGTCACTGTGCCCGTGTTGCTTGAAATAGAAGGTTATTTAAAGACCCGCATATTGAAATATTGAACAAGTTTGTGTTTCCCCACACAAGAAAAGCCCTCCCGTCAAACGGAGGGTTTTTTCTTGGCCCCTCACCTCTATGGTTTGATCGCCGGATTGTCGGCTGGTTTTGCGGCGGAGCAAGATGTGCACGAGGCCTTGGGTGGCGTAGGGGGGGCGGGTTTAGGAATGATCACGGGTTTAGGCGGCGGATTATCCGTCAGGAAAACCATCGGATCGACCTCAAAGGCGCAGGTGGCTCCTAGAATTTGTTCTTTGTCTGCCTTGATCTGAAGCAGAATGCGGCGCGTATTTTCTACGCCTTTGTCAAACACACTGTGTGCCATCATGTCATCAGACGTCCGCGCGGGCACGTCAAAGTGTCGCCAGGCAATCTGCGAAATGATATCTCCTTCCTGAAGCCCAGAGGAGGGGTTGATGATAATGGCATCATCAAGACCAATCTGGTGTCCGACCTCAAACATTTCGTCGTTCTTTAATCCTGAAGACGCGGGTACGCG
>CAZZGO010000144.1:0-2948 GCA_964654245.1 uncultured Pseudobdellovibrionaceae bacterium
TTCGCTAGTGCCAAAATATGATCCTGCGAGGTCAGTCCCAAAAATCCTTTATCATGATGGACGGCCATGCCCAGAAAAGATGACCGGTCTTGTCCGATGGCCTTTTTTAAAATCATGGTTCCGGTCTGGGATGCCGGGTGGCGTATAATTTCATGTTCGCTGAGGGCAATGCGCTCCGCCAGTTGGCCTCGATGGTGAATCAGAACATGGAGAGATAGATCCGGATAGGCGGAACGGACTTCGCTCGCGACATCGGCACATAGATGCTCAATCGTATCCAGACGAAGTGTCATGACGGTGTCAAAAGCCCCTTTTCTCAAGACAAATCATACCCCAACAGGGTTAACAGAACGTCAAGGTCACTGCGTCCAAAGGGCTGGACGCCCCCGCGAAAATGTGTAGAAGTACACCCATTACATTTATAAGGAAAAACGATATGTCACAGAGCGCGAAAAACTGGCTGGAAGGTAAGCGGGGTCTCATCATGGGGGTCGCCAATGACCGGTCAATCGCGTGGGGCATCTCCAAAGCCGCCCACGAAGCCGGGGCAGAACTGGCTTTTACCTATCAGGGGGATGCGCTTGAAAAACGCGTCAAACCTCTTGCTGAATCAGTGGGTTCTCAGATTGTCCTCCCCTGCGATGTCACGAACATGCAAAGCGTTGAGCAAGCCTTTGAAACCATTAAACAAAAATGGGGTCAGGTTGATTTCGTAGTTCATGCCATTGCGTTTTCAGATAAAAATGAACTTGATGGTCTTTATGTGGACACAACGCGTGATAACTTTTTGAAAACAATGGATATTTCTGTTTTCTCCTTTACAGCGGTGGCTAAGGCCGCTATGGATTTGATGCCTCAGGGCGGAAGTCTGCTGACCCTCACCTATTACGGGGCGGAGCGCGTGATGCCGCATTACAATGTGATGGGTGTAGCCAAAGCCGCGTTGGAGGCGAGCGTGCGGTATCTGGCCGCCGATCTGGGGCCGCGCAATATCCGCGTCAACGCCATTTCGGCAGGCCCGATTAAAACATTGGCCGCCAGCGGCATTGGCGACTTCCGCTACATTTTGAAATGGAATGAATTGAATTCTCCGCTTCGCCGGAATGTGACGATCGAAGATGTAGGTCGTTCCGGGCTTTTCCTGCTCTCCGATCTGGGGGCAGGTGTTACTGGCGAGGTGCTTCATGTCGATAGTGGGTATCATACGGTGGGTATGTGCTCGGTTGATAGTGCCGCCGAAACCGCCGAACTCCTGCAATCCATCGCCCCCAAAAAAGAAGATAAGGCGGCGTAAGGACGTATGTCAGGCAATCGTTTCGGCACCTTGTTTCAATATACCACCTTTGGGGAATCCCATGGCGCCGCTATTGGTGGCGTGGTGGATGGTGTGCCGCCACGTCTGGATTTAAACGAAGCCGATATCCAATATTATCTTGATCGCCGTAAGCCGGGGCAGAGTAAATTCACGACCCAGCGTCAGGAACCGGATCAAGTCAAAATTCTCTCGGGCGTGTTTGAAGGAAAAACAACTGGCGCACCCATTGGCTTACTCATCGAAAATGTCGATGCGAAATCAAAAGACTATGGGGATATTCAAGATAAATTCCGTCCCGGCCATGCTGACTTCACGTATGATGCCAAATATGGCATCCGGGATTACCGGGGAGGCGGACGTTCCTCTGCCCGCGAAACGGCCATGCGCGTGGCGGCGGGAGCAATAGCCCGGAAAATATTATCAAATGCTTTTGGCGACAAAGTGTCTATAAGGGGGGCTGTTGTTCAGGTCGGCCCCCATAAACTGGTGAATCCCGGGGCGTGGAATTGGGATTTTGTGTCTGAAAACCCGCTTTGGTGCCCAGATCCGGCCTCGCTCGCCGGGTGGGAATCCTTTTTGGATGGCCAGCGTAAAAAAGGCTCCAGTGCGGGGGCGATTGTTGAAATCCACGCCAGCGGCATCCCGGCCGGGTTGGGGGCACCCGTCTATGACAAGCTTGATTCTGACCTCGCTAAAGCCTTGATGAGCATTAACGCCGTGAAGGGCGTTGAAATTGGCGCCGGGTTTGAGTGTGTGGCCTGGGGCGGGGAGCAGAATGCCGATGAAATCCGGATGGGTCAAGACGGCAAGCCAGTATTCATGAGCAATCATGCCGGTGGTATTTTGGGTGGTATTTCCACCGGCCAAGATATTATCGTGCGGGCGGCCTTTAAACCGACCAGTTCCATTCTGACCCCGGTTAAAACGATTGATAAGAACGGGCAGGAAACAGATATCATCACCAAAGGCCGTCACGACCCCTGCGTGGGGCTTCGGGGGACGCCCGTCTGTGAGGCCATGGTGGCCTGCGTGCTGGCCGATCACTGGCTCCGTCACAAGGCACAGTGTTTGTAACACCAACTTCTGTGCGTGACATTGCGCTGGCGGTGTTTAAAATGCAGATATGAAACCCACCCGCTCTCTTTTTTATAAACAAAAGCCCCGCACGCAGGAAATATCCGCCAAACGGTGGCATTGGCCAAGTTTACTAAAACGCGCACTGGCCAAAACATGCCTGGTGATTGGTGCTGTGATTTTGTTTTCGGCTGTGCTCGGGGTCATTTTGTCCTTTTTGGTGACACGGGGTCATCAGGCGGGTTTACCGGGGGATATGATTTTGGTGTTGAATACCAGTGATGGGGTGAGTGAAACATCCACCACGCCCACTCTTTTTGATCCCTTTCCCTATGAAAACTTGACCGTGCATCGTTTGATTGAATCCATCGATCGCGCGGCAGAGGATGACCGTGTGCATGGGTTGATTTTGAATGTCGATGGCGGATGGATTGATCCCGTTCATGTCGAAGAAATCAGAACGGCAATCGAGCGATTTCGCGCGACGGGCAAAAAAACGCGCGCTTTTTCACCTTCCTACGGCGAAGCTGGCGGGACAGGTCTGGGTACCTATTATCTG
>CAZZGO010000145.1:0-2945 GCA_964654245.1 uncultured Pseudobdellovibrionaceae bacterium
CTGCGCGTGAACGTGGATGTACTGGAAAATCTGATGACCATGGTCAGCGAACTGGTGCTGACCCGTAACCAGTTATTGCAAATTTCTCGGGCACAAAAAGATCATGATTTTGCCGCGCCCTTGCAACGTCTCAATCATGTCGTCTCTGATCTTCAAGAAGGCGTGATGAAAACCCGCATGCAACCTATTGGCAATGCGTGGTCGAAACTCCCCCGTATTATCCGCGATTTGTCGATGGAACTGGGTAAGAAAATTGACCTGGAGATGCGCGGCGCCGAAACAGAATTGGATCGTCAGGTTCTTGAAATGATCAAGGATCCTTTGACCCACATGGTGCGTAATTCCGCAGATCACGGGATTGAAAAACCCGAAGACCGCGTGCGCGCCGGCAAACCCGAAACGGGAAAAGTTATTTTGGATGCCTATCACGAGGGCGGCCATATCATCATCGAAATCAAGGATGATGGCAAAGGCCTGCCGATGGCCAAGATCAAGGAAAAAATCCTGAAAAACGGGCTCGCGAGCGAATCTGAGCTTGCCGCGATGTCGGATCAACAAATTCAACAATATATTTTCAAGGCCGGGTTTTCCACGGCGGAAAAAGTCACCTCCGTATCTGGACGCGGGGTGGGCATGGATGTGGTGCGCACCAATATTGAACGCATTGGCGGCGCCATTGAACTTCGGTCGATTGAGGGTCAGGGATCAAAATTCCTGATTAAAATTCCCCTGACTCTGGCAATTGTGTCGGCATTAATTGTGGAATCAGGCCGTGAACGGTTTGCCATTCCCCAACTGGCGGTACGTGAACTGGTCATCATCAATGATAAATCCGAATCCAAAATCGAAGATATCAAAGGCGCGCCTGTTTTTCGTCTGCGGAATATGCTGTTACCGCTCGTGTCCTTGAAAAAACTTTTAAAACTGGACATGACGGATGATAAACGTACCGGCACCCAATTCATTGTGGTCACCCAAATCGGTAATTACACCTTTGGCATTATTGTGGACAAGGTCTTTGACACTGAGGAAATCGTGGTCAAGCCGGTCGCACAGATTTTAAAAAACATCGATATGTTCTCCGGGAATACGATCTTAGGGGATGGTAGCGTCATCATGATTCTTGATCCCACCGGTATCGCCAAGGCGACAGGCGAAATCGAGACCTCGAACGCCAAAACAGAACATGTGGCCGACATGGCCTCGGATGGTCGTGATAAAACATCTCTGCTTCTTTTCAGATCAGGAACAGGTGCCCCCAAGGCAGTACCGCTGGCGCTTGTTGCCCGGCTAGAAGAAATAACCTTGGCCGATATCGAATCCGCCGGAGACCAAAAAGTCATTCAATATCGCGGGGAATTGATGCCCTTGATCCCGTATCAAACGGATATGGACCCCGCCCGCCGTAAACGCGCCCCGGTGTTGGTGTTTATTGATGAAACCCGTAGCTCTATGGGGTTGGTCATCGACCAGATTATCGATATCACCGAGGAATATGTGGATATTCAAGTCGCCGGAAAAACGCCCGAACTGCTCGGAAGCGCCATCATCCGCGGCGAGGCCACGGATGTCGTCGATATCTCTCATTTTTTAATGAATAATAAAAAAGACTGGTTCAAAAATCACGGGTCTGAAGATTACGCCAAGCCTTTGGCGGCGCGCACAGACTCACACACGGGTATATCTTCATCAGGATCCAAAAATACCCGCATTCTTTTGGTGGATGACAGTCCTTTTTTCCGCAACATGCTGGAGCCACTTTTGCGCATGGCCGGATATGATGTCACCGCGCTGGAGAATCCAGCAGATGCCTTAAAATTATGTGATCGCGGAGATCATTTTGACCTGATTGTCTCTGACATCGAAATGCCGGGCATGGATGGTTTTGAATTCGCCGAAAAAATCCGCACAGGATCGACGTCATGGAAATCCGTCCCGATGGTGGCTCTGACCTCTCATAACACTCAGCGCGATATCGCCCGGGGTGCGGAAGTAGGTTTTAACAAATATGTCGCGAAATTTGACCGTGAAACCTTGCTCACGACGCTCTCGCAAACCTTGAATGAACGGGGGGAATATTACGCATGACCAGTCCTGCTTCTGCGATGGCGTCTGCCGATGCCGGTGAATTTTCCCAGACCAAAAACTTTTTGACCGTTACCATTTCGAACCAGATTTTCGGCATACCCGTGCTTCAGGTTCAAGATGTGCTGGGCCCGCAAAAAGTCACACGGGTGCCGCTGGCGCCGCCTTCTGTGGCGGGAGCGCTCAATCTTCGGGGGCGTATCGTGACGGCGATTGATGTCAAACGATGCCTTAATCTGGCCTCTGACACCCCGCCCAAGGCGATGAGTGTGGTGGTCGAACATAATCACGAACTCTATAGCTTGATCATCGACCATGTGGGGGATGTTATCCCGCTCAAGGACGTGGATTTTGAACCCAATCCGGCCACACTGGACCCTTTGTGGAAGGGGATATCCCACGGAATTTACCGCCTTGATAAACAGTTACTGGTGGTGCTGGACGTGCCGAAATTGCTTGAAAGTGTAAATTCTTAACCATTATTGAGTATCCTTATATATAGAAAAAGGGGCGTGTATGAAGTGTCTGGTCGTAGATGATAGCCGGGTTGTTCGCAAAGTAGCCCGCCGGATTGTAGAAGATCTGGGGTTTACCTGTGATGAAGCCGAAGATGGACAAAAAGCCTATGAAGCCTGTCTTCAGGCGATGCCAGAGGCTATTTTGCTCGACTGGAACATGCCGATCATGAGCGGCATAGATTTCTTGGAAAAACTGCGTGCTATGCCGGGCGGCCAAACCCCCAAAGTGGTGTTCTGTACCACCGAAAACGATATGGCACATATTCAACGTGCCATGACGGCGGGTGCCAATGAATACATCATGAAACCTTTTGATTCAGATATTATTAAGTCCAAATTTTC
>CAZZGO010000146.1:0-2929 GCA_964654245.1 uncultured Pseudobdellovibrionaceae bacterium
GCAAAGAGTATTTTTGTCATAACTTTTTATTACGGTAATTACGGATACCGATCAATAAAAAACCACCGCGAGGGTGGTTTTTTAAATTAGTTCACCTGAACGCGGGGATGGGGGGGCGGCTTAGGCCGCGATCTTCAGGGGACCTTTTTCGTGAAGGCTCTCGACATATTCCCAATTCACCATATGGTCAACGAACGCCTCAAGATATTTGGCACGGGCGTTGCGGTAATCGATGTAATAAGAATGTTCCCAGACATCGCACCCCAGAAGGGCAGTTTTGCCGAACACCACGGGGTTTTCCCCATTGGGGGTCTTCATGATCTCCAGCTTGCCTGTGGCGTTATCCATTGCCAGCCAGCACCATCCCGATCCGAACTGCGTTAAACCCGCTTCGATGAATTTACCGCGGAATGAGTCAAATCCCCCTAAATCAGAGGTTATCGCCGTTGACAATTTGCCGGGCAGTTTGTTACCACCGCCGTCTTTTTTCATCCAATGCCAGAAATGTATGTGGTTAAAATGCTGACCTAATTGATTAAACAGACCGGCCTTTGTCTTGTCTTTAAAGGCCAGTACCATCGCTTCTTCGAGCGTGCGGGTTTCCCAACCTGTCCCGGCAATCAACTCATTCCCCTTATCCACATAGGCTTTGTGATGTTTGTCATGATGAAATTCAAGCGTCTCTCTGGACATATAGGGTGCCAGCGCATCATACGCATAAGGCAGGGGGGGCAGTTCAAAGGCCATCGGACATCTCCTGATTTTGGTGGTTTTTTTCATCTCTCCTGTTTAATAGAAAGATGCCTGATCTAACATATAGTGGCCAGATCGTTCGTCAACAGGATCCTGATATGTTCCTGCTCTCCTTGCTGATGCCAGAATCTGCGCGGTCAGCCTTATGGGCACTCTTTGCCTTTCGCTATGAAATAGCCAAAACGCGCGAGGTCGTGACCGAAACCACCATGGGTTTGATCCGACTTCAATGGTGGCGAGACGGGATTGCGGACATTTATCAAGGTGCGCCTGCCCGGCAAAACGAAATTTTGCCAGATCTGGCTCAGGCGATCTCCCGTTACGGATTGCCACAGGAAGATTTCGATACGGTGATTTATGCCCATGAATTTGACCTCGAAGCCAAGGCTCCCGCCACTTTAGAAGGTTTAAAGCATTATGCGGATTTTACACTCTCGCCGATGATTAGATTGGCACTGACAATATTGGGACAAACCGATACGCCAGAGATCATAAGGCAAGTGGCACAAGATTATGCCTGTATTAAATTGCTACGCGCCGTTCCTAAACATATCGCGCAGTCTCGATCTTTCTTGCCGGATGATCTTATGTCCGAAGGCGGTATCAGCTTACAAAAAATATTAGATTTCAATCAGAAAGAAAATTTACCTCAGGTAATTAGTAAGATTATACATTCTATTTTGCCTCACCGAAACACTCAGTCCCGCTTCTTAAAAGGGGTTCGCCTCCTGACCAACATGCATCGGCGTCAGATCGAACGATATGGGTATGATATTTTTCATCCAGCCCTGACCCAGCCGCCGCCTTTCATGGCACTTCGGTTGTGGTGGGGGCTTTAGGCCGCGCGGCGGTTCAATCTTCCGTTGATCCAGGAATCCATGTCGTGCAGAGCGCGCGTGGATAAAATCTTTTTGCGGGCGCGCCCTCGTTCCTTGCCCGGGATGGATTTCAGGGATTCTTTTTCATTCGGCAGAGGGGGGAATAATCCAAAATTCACATTCATGGGTTGAAAGGTCTCGGCATTTCCGCCGCCTGTAATATGGGATAAAATCGCCCCCATGGCGGTAGTTGGGGGCGGGGGTGTTATGTTGCGATTTAACCGCTCTGAAGCCGCAAAAATCCCGGCCATAAGCCCCACAGCCGCGCTTTCGACATATCCTTCGCATCCCGTGATTTGTCCGGCAAAACGCCAAGCCGGTTTCTTTTTAAGCCGCAGCATAAAATCTAAAAGACGCGGTGAATTGATAAAGGTGTTGCGGTGTAATCCGCCCAGACGCGCAAATTCGGCGCGCTCTAGACCGGGGATGAGTTGAAGCACACGGGTCTGATCTCCGTATTTCATTTTTGTTTGAAAACCCACCATATTATAAAGCGTGCCCAGCGCATTATCCTGCCGAAGCTGAACCACAGCATAGGGACGTTTTCCGGTTTTAGGATCGGTCAGGCCCACAGGTTTCATGGGACCAAAGCGTAGCGTATCTTCGCCCCGTGCCGCCATCACCTCAATCGGCATGCATCCTTCGAAATAGGGTGTATTTTTTTCCCATTCTTTGAACTCTGTTTTTTCAGACGCCAAAAGTTCTTTGATAAAAATAAGATACTGGTCTTTATTCATCGGACAGTTGATATAATCTGTCCCGTCGCCCTTATCATAACGGGACTGCATCCACACGGTATCGAAATCAATGCTCTCTCGGTAGATGATCGGGGCAATGGCATCAAAGAACGCGAGCTGGTCTTCCCCGCCAATCGCCTGAACCGCCTGCGCCAATGCAGGGGATGTCAGCGGGCCCGTGGCGATGATGACATTGTCCCATGCGTCGGGGGGCAGGGGCACTTCCCCCCGTTCAATCGTGATGAGTGGATGGGTCATAAGGGCCTGCGTCACGCCGTGAGAAAAAGCATCCCGGTCAACCGCCAGCGCGCCGCCGGCGGGTACCTTCGCCGCATCACCTTCGCGCAGTATTAATGATCCATTGCGCCGCATCTCTTCATGAAGCAAACCTACTGCATTATATTCCGGGTCATCCGAACGAAATGAATTGGAGCAGACCAGTTCGGCCAGGCCGTCTGTTTTATGCGCCTCGGTGCCGCGCACCGGACGCATTTCGTGCAGGATCACGGGCACCCCCATTTGGGCGCATTGCCAGGCCGCTTCAGATCCGGCTAACCCGCC
>CAZZGO010000147.1:0-2920 GCA_964654245.1 uncultured Pseudobdellovibrionaceae bacterium
CGCGCGCTGGCTGGATATGGATTTTTGTTTGATCAGATCATGTTCTTTTTGAAGGGATTTTAAGGCTTTTTGGTTCTGGCGCAGAGCTCGGCGCACCGAGTACATCCCCAACCACGCGGCCAACATGCCCATGATAAATCCTCCGGCCAGCAATCCCAGCCCCAGAATATAAAGCGGCAACGTGATAGGCTCATGAAAGGGACTGAAGATAAAGTCCACCGGCGTGCGATGCGCCACAGCAAATAACAGCGCCCCCGTTACGACGCCCAAGAGAAGTAAAAAACGTAAAAAAGCGATCATCCTACGCTTGTTATATCGTGCCTTCTTCGTTCTGCGAAGTGCCTATTGTCAAAAAATAAACCCCCTGCACCGTGGCGATAGGGAACTTAGGAATCAGGAGGATTGTGGGCGTTTAAGCTGAATCTTTATCGTAGAAATCATCTTCATCGGGCTGGCTGTCATCGTGGCCGCCGTTGAGGCGTTCCCGCAAGCCTTTGCCGGTTTTAAAGAACGGAAGCCGCTTGGCGTCTACCTTGACGGTCTCCCCGGTGCGCGGATTGCGTCCCGTGCGGGCATCGCGTGATTTCACCGAAAAAGCCCCAAAACCGCGAAGCTCTACCCGGTCACCTTTGACCAAGGCCGAGGTGATTTCATCGAAGATGGTATCGACAATTTTTTCAATATCCCGAAGGAACAAATGCGGGTTACGCTCCGCTAGTTTTTGAATAAGCTCAGATTTGGTCATCGCGTTACCCCCTATCGGTTCAACTTAATCAGTTAAGACTACCTCTTTAAGATGACGCATTTCCCCCGCCATCGTCAAGCCAAAACATTGATAGATAAGGGAATTTAGGGGCTGGACGTCAGGAAAGGCGTGGAATCTACGCTTGAAGCCCCATCCAAGGTCTGCCGGCCCGGCAAAAGGCCAGCCGCGCTACCCCACCAGTTATTTTCGGCTTTCAAGACACCGTCATCTAAATCGAGAAAAACATCTGTGGTGGTATTCGATAACAAGGTGTTGTTACCTACCGAGTTCAACGTACCGCCACCCATATCAATATTAAATGTGGAAGTGGTATCATCATTTATACTGATGCCATAACGCCCATTATTTCGCAGGACGTTATTTTTCAAGAGGGCTGTAATACCCCCCTGATTATTGATGGCAGATATGCTGATGCCATCGCGTATATTATTCTCTAAAATGTTGCCATCAACCGTAATGGTGTCCAAATTTCCAGACGTCGCAAACTTTAAAATATTGATACCTTCCTGACCGTTATTCCGGGCGGTATTATTTCTTAATGTGACGTTTGTTATTTGGGAGGTACCGCCCATCGTACAACAATCATCAACAACAATTCCATGAACCGCGGCATTGATGGACGTATTATTTTCAACCAGTAAATTGTCAATTATGGCGTCGTTTGCCGCCCTGACAATGATACCGTGGCTTGTTGTCACCGTATCGGAGTAGTTATTTTTAATATTACCAGATAGCCGTCCAGATAGTTGAGCACCGTATCTGATACTACTATTGACTGATCGCAGAACTTGGTTGTTCAGGGTGGAGGCAAACATAGTTGAATTATTGTTCGCAACCAAGTTAATTCCGTTTAAACCGCTGTCGGTTATCAGGGAATTTTGTATCGTTGGCTGCATATATGAATTTGATGAACTGACCGCCGCCACTCCACTTTGAGTCGCATTACGAATCGTTAAATTGTTTGCTGTAAAAGACAACGAAGTGTTATTGGCAGTGTTAATACTGATATGATCTCCCGTAATCGGGGTTGTTGCGGTAATACCATCCATCGTCAGCTGGAACGATAAATTATTATCAAAGAATCCATAGAGAGAGTTTGTCACCGCATTCGAGATAGATATATTTTTTAAAGTAACATTATTCGAGTCATCAATTTGAATGCCTCTGCCGGTTGTTCCATTAATATCGACACCTGAAACCAAGATATTATCTGCTGAAATTGTGATACCTTGTCCGCCTGCATTTCCTATCGAAGGCGCAGAGCTTTTGGCAATAAGAACAGATGAGCCGCTGATTCCGATATTGCCAGTATTAAACCGTGCGGTATCGAACGTTAGATCCGTGCCGGAGCCAATCAGCATCTGGCCAGTTTTATTCAGTGTAATGCCCGCATTTTGCCCAGCCGTGGTGCCGTTCCCCCGGTGGACATAGATGATGTCATTTGGTCCTGCGGCGGCTTGGGCGGCGGCCAAGGTATTAAATCTAGACTCATTCGTCCCGGTGCCTCCACCGGGGGCTGTATTATCGACATGGATAATATTTTGGATCACGCCTGTTGTATTGTTTTGCAATATTTTGTTTAACCCATCGTCTATGACGGCTTCTGAGCTGACAATATCAATGTCACGCTCCGGACTTTCATCAAGCCGGGCATAAACCCCGTCTTGCTGATAACTTTTCTTGTTGCCGAAGGGGAAGCGAAGGGTTGCTTCTAAAAATCCCTGGGAGCCACGTACATCATCCCGTTGGAAACGCGCGCCGACTTGAAAATCTGATGTTACATCACTGGCAATGCGCGTCCGCCATCCGGTAACATTTTCGGCTTTGTCGCCTTGAAAATGATATACACCGCCATACACCCGTGTTGAGTCAGTGACATCATCCATAAAGGATAAGTTTAAACCCAATTCTAAATCCAGACCCGGCAAGGCTTCTTCAACGACGCTTTGATCTGTGTTCAGGATAATCTGATTATTGGAGAAGCGGGCATTCGTGCCATTCGGGTTGGCTTGTGTGAAATGTTTATCCTTGTTTAACGGTAGATAGGCATTGATCTTGGCATCCCACACATCTGAAAACCATTCCATGCCGGCGGTGAGCTGATTAAATTTTGATCCGCGCTCAGTGAGCCTTCGGTCATACCAGACATGCCCG
>CAZZGO010000148.1:0-2890 GCA_964654245.1 uncultured Pseudobdellovibrionaceae bacterium
AGCCATTATCTGTTTCACCGTTTTGTGGATGATATCAAACAGCATAAGAAAGCCGCATGACACAAAATCTGATAGATGGATTTTTAGATTTCAGACGGCAGGCCTATGACAGCCCGCACGGCACGATGCGTGCGCTGATGAAACTGGGTCAATCACCGGATTATTTTATCATTTCCTGTATTGATTCACGCGGCAATCCCGGCAATGTATTTCAATCCCAGCCGGGCACGTTCTTCTCTCATAAGGCAATGGGGGCGATTGTCCGTCCCTATAAAAAAGGCACTGCATTAGCGGCCGCGCTTCAATTTGCACTGAAATATAATAAGGTTAAACACATTATCATTCTGGGGCACACGGGATGCGGCGCGGTGAAAGCATTGATTGATAACATCCCGGATGAAGATATTGCCAGTTTTGTCGATGTGGCGCGTTCCGCCCTGAATACCGCCAAGAAACTGGCTTCGGCGGAAGAAACCCATGATGATCTGTATCGTCATGCCGAAGAACAGATCGTCTTACAAAGTGCAGAAAATTTACGCGGGTACCCTGCCGTCCAGCAGGCATTGGCAGAGACACGAATTACGATCAAGCCTTGGCTGTTTGATATGCACGAAGGTGACTTACTGGAATATAACCCAGACCACGCACAATTTTTATCCTTGATACACACGGCCCCCACAGAAAAGAGAGCCCATGCCTAAACGTACTGACATAAAATCCATCTGCATCATCGGGGCTGGGCCCATTATCATCGGCCAGGCATGCGAGTTTGATTACTCTGGCACCCAAGCCTGTAAGGCACTCAAGGAAGAAGGCTACCGGATCATTCTGGTGAATTCTAATCCGGCCACTATCATGACAGACCCCGGCTTGGCCGATGCCACCTATATTGAACCCATCACGCCCGCGATTGTCGCCAAAATACTTGAAAAAGAACGCCCGGACGCCCTGCTCCCGACAATGGGGGGTCAAACGGCACTCAATACGGCTCTCGCTTTGGCCGAAGATGGCACACTAGATCGTCTAAAAATTGAATTAATTGGTGCCAACCGAACCGCCATCGCCAAAGCTGAAGATAGAAATTTATTCAAGGAATGCATGAATGAGATTGGCCTTGAATCCGCTAAATCCATGCTGGCACATAACCAGGACGAGGCGCGCAAAGCACTTGAGATGATTGGGCTACCAGCCGTTATTCGTCCGGCCTTCACCTTGGGGGGAACGGGCGGCGGGATTGCCTATAACAAAGAACAATATGAAGAAATCACCCAAAGCGGCATTGATGCGTCGCCGATCAATCAAATTCTGGTCGAAGAGTCGCTGTTGGGTTGGAAAGAATATGAAATGGAAGTTGTCCGGGATAAAAAGGATAACTGTATCATTATCTGTTCCATTGAAAATATTGACCCCATGGGCGTGCATACCGGGGACTCCATTACCGTGGCACCTGCCCTCACGCTGACCGATAAAGAATACCAGATCATGCGTAATGCTTCGATTGCCGTGCTCCGCGCGATTGGCGTGGAAACGGGGGGATCAAATGTTCAATTTGCCATCAATCCGGTCAATGGCCGAATGATTGTCATTGAAATGAACCCGCGTGTGTCCCGGTCTTCGGCCTTGGCGTCAAAGGCCACAGGATTCCCAATTGCCAAAATTGCCGCCAAACTGGCGGTGGGATATACGTTGGACGAACTGAAAAACGATATCACGGGCGGACGCACCCCCGCCGCGTTTGAACCCACCATTGATTATGTGGTGACGAAAATGCCGCGCTTTAACTTTGATAAATTTAAGGGCACGGAAAAACGTCTCACAACATCCATGAAGTCTGTGGGTGAAGCGATGTCTATGGGGCGATGCATGGAAGAATCGTTGCAAAAAGCCCTGCGTTCCATGGAAGAAGGCCTGACGGGATTTGATGATCAGGTTATTGGCGACAGGCCAGAGCCGCACCGTGACCATATCAGAGCCGCGATATCCGTTCCCACCCCCCGGCGTCTTTTATATGTGGCACAGGCCATGCGTCACGGGTTCACCAACGCCGAAATTTACGAAGCCTGCAAGATCGACATGTGGTTCCTCGAACGTATTCGCCATATCGTGGATACCGAGAGCCAGATCAAAGCGAACGGTCTTCCGATTTCAGCCGAAGGATGGATGAGTGTCAAAAAACTGGGATTCTCAGATGCCCGATTGGCCAAGCTGGTGGGCGTTGAAGAAAAGGCCGTCACCAAAGCGCGCCATAAACACAATGTGTATCCCGTCTTTAAGCGGGTGGATACTTGCGCGGGCGAAATCCCCTCAGACACGCCATATATGTATTCCTGTTATGAAACCGGCGGGGAGAGTGAATGTGCCCCCACGGACAAAGAAAAAATTATTATTCTGGGCGGCGGCCCCAACCGGATTGGCCAAGGGATTGAATTTGATTATTGCTGTGTTCATGCCTGTTATGCCTTGAAAGAGGCCGGATATGAAACCATCATGATTAATTGCAATCCTGAAACGGTCTCGACGGACTATGACACCGCTGACCGTTTATATTTTGAACCTGTAACTGCCGAAACGGTGATTGATATCATCCGGGCAGAGCAGGAAAACGGCAAAGTTCTCGGTGTGATCGTCCAGTTGGGTGGACAAACGCCGCTCAAGCTCTGTCATGATTTAAAGTCAGCTGGAATTCCGATTTTAGGCACAGACCCGGATGCGATTGATTTGGCTGAAGACCGGGAGCGTTTCCAAAAACTCATCACCAAATTAAAATTGAAACAGCCCGAAAATGAATTGGCGCGAAGTGAAGATGAAGCGATTAAAAAGGCGCAAGATCTGGGCTTTCCTCTTGTGATCCGCCCCTCTTATGTACTGGGGGGTCAGGGGATGGAAATTG
>CAZZGO010000149.1:0-2842 GCA_964654245.1 uncultured Pseudobdellovibrionaceae bacterium
AAAAACGAAGATATGTTTTTTGATGGGATCGCCCCCTTCACAGATTTTAAATGTATCGAAGCGTTATGCGGCCGTCATATTGTTTATTTTGACCCCAGTTGCCGGACATCTTTAGATGATCCCGAAACAATCGGGATTGCCAAACGCGTGACCGTCAATCACGACCGGCAAAAACCCCTGTTCATTTCGGGGGGACAGATTACCGATGAACAACGTGATACGATGTTATCGGGTCTGTATTTCGGCAAGCCAGCCTGATAAGGATATCATATGGGACAGAATAAAGGGCTGAATATTAAATATATCGTGGTGTCAGATAAGCCGCTGGATGACGTTATCACGCCGGATGCCCAAACCCTGTTTTTATCAGCGACCGAATTTATTTCAAACGAAGCCCCGGTTGATCTCCGTAAGCTCTATAAGGCCAAAGTCATTAATCTGTGCAGTAATTTTGATTATTTAAGCAAGGGATATTACTGCTCTTTGCTGGCCGAGGCGCGAGGTATGCGCTGTGTTCCCTCGGCGGCCAATGCGGTGACAATGAACTGGAAACGTCACTATCAATCCTCTTTGCCGGAACTAAATGCTCTACTGGATAAATATTTCAAGGAACCACCAGAAGAACCCCTCACCCGTTCCTACACAATATATTTTGGCAGAACCGAAGTTGAATCGCTTGAAGACCTGGCCGGGCGGCTCTTTGACTTGTTCCGGTTTCCCCTGATGACCTTTCAAATCGGGCTGGATGGTAAGGGAAAATGGGTGGTGAAAGGGGTAGAGCCTTTATCCCTGCCAGATCTCCCGGCACAAAAACGCGATTATTTTATCGAAACCCTTAAATTATTCACGGGTTCTGCCTGGCGTAATCCGTAAGCTCTATAAGGCCAAAGTCATTAATCTGTGCAGTAATTTTGATTATTTAAGCAAGGGATATTACTGCTCTTTGCTGGCCGAGGCGCGAGGTATGCGCTGTGTTCCCTCGGCGGCCAATGCGGTGACAATGAACTGGAAACGTCACTATCAATCCTCTTTGCCGGAACTAAATGCTCTACTGGATAAATATTTCAAGGAACCACCAGAAGAACCCCTCACCCGTTCCTACACAATATATTTTGGCAGAACCGAAGTTGAATCGCTTGAAGACCTGGCCGGGCGGCTCTTTGACTTGTTCCGGTTTCCCCTGATGACCTTTCAAATCGGGCTGGATGGTAAGGGAAAATGGGTGGTGAAAGGGGTAGAGCCTTTATCCCTGCCAGATCTCCCGGCACAAAAACGCGATTATTTTATCGAAACCCTTAAATTATTCACGGGTTCTGCCTGGCGTAATAAAAACGATAAAAAGAAAAAGCATTGGATTGCTATTTTACATGATCCGGATGAAAAACAGCCGCCGTCCGATAAAAATGCCTTGAATAAATTTATCAAGGCCGGAAAAGACATGAATGTGTCGGTTGAATTGGTGACGAAAAATGATTTTTCATCCTTGTTAGAATTTGATGCTGTTCTTATTCGCGAAACCACGGCAATTAATCATCATACATACCGTTTTGCCTTAAAGGCAGAAAATGAAAATATTCCCTGCATTGATGACACACAGTCGATCATCCGGTGTTGCAATAAAGTCTTTCAGCATGAATTGCTGACCTCTAAAAATATCGCTCTGCCTGCCACCTGGATTGTGGATCGCAAAACACAAAAGACATTGGAAAATGAACTTCCGTACCCGGTTGTCGTTAAAATTCCGGATGGTTCTTTTTCGAACGGGGTGATTAAAGCAGAAACGCCCGAAAGTTTTCGCGAAGCCGCCAACGAACTTTTGAAGAAATCAGATATTATTCTGGTACAGGAATTTGTAGAGTCAGATTTTGATTGGCGAATTGGTATTTTAAATGGAGAGCCTTTATTTGCCTGTAAGTACTATATGGCGCAAGGCCATTGGCAGATTTATAACCATGGTGCTAAAACATTAAAACGCCGGCAGGGACGGCATGAAACTCTACCCGTGTCCCGGGTGCCGGAACATGTTTTGCGTGTGGCCCTGCGGGCGGCGAAATTGATCGGCGATGGCCTGTATGGTGTTGACCTTAAGGAAGTGAATGGCCGGGCGATTGTCATGGAAGTCAATGACAACCCCAGCCTTGATTCCGGCGTTGAAGATCAAGTACTAGGGATGAAATTATACAAAGCCATCCTGCAACGGCTTTTAGATATGATCGAACAGGAATAACCCATTCCCTAATCCGAACGCGTACGCCGCAAATAAAGATACACAGCCCCCGCCCCGCCATGTTTAGGTTGAGCAGTTTCGATACTTAACACCAGATCATGAAGGTCGGGATGTGATATCCATTCGGGTAGACGACGACGCAAAATGCCCCGGGTGTTTTGGCTCTCCTCTTCGCTGTGGGCGTTTTTTTTGCCTTTGCCGGTAATCACAAGCACACAGCGTTTTCCGGCCTGATGTGACTTAAGAATAAATCGCGAGAGAGCTTCATGGGCTTGTGCCTGTGTCATCCCATGCAGATCTAGCTTTCCTTCGATATCCATCTTGCCTTTGACCAGTTTGTCTTTGGTGCGGCGGTCTAAATCCTTGGCACGCGTAAAGGCACGCACAGGGGCACGCGCCGGATGCGATATCGGCGACGATACAGAAGGCGCGGACGATATCGTCTGATTTTTTTTGTGAACCTGGACGGGAGGTGTTTCTGGTGGGGGTAACGATTTCTTTTTAATGGGCATGACATCTTTGGTCACGGCGTGCCATAAATCCGCATCCTCCGGTGATATCTTTGGGGTCTGGTGAAGGGGTGGTTTTTTTCCGCCGGGGGGCTTTTTCATGGGG
>CAZZGO010000150.1:0-2760 GCA_964654245.1 uncultured Pseudobdellovibrionaceae bacterium
ACGCAGAAATGACATTATTGTAAGTTAACCTTTCAACGTTCCTGATCCCTAACCCCATGGATATAAAGACTTCATCATGCGTTTTATTCTGTTTTTAACGACTTTTTTCTGGCTCTCCGGCATGGCTTTATCCACCGCGCAGGCTCGGACATCAGACGCCGAAAAAAAACAGCTTCACGCTTTGGTTACCCAAACACTGGCGGATTATAAAACAGCCTATGAAAAGACCGGCGGCACATTTGATATGTCAGGGGACATAGGTATCGAACAGGCCGAAACATATTATGCCGTTACCCTGCCCCGTCTATTGATCACCGATAAAACCGGCCAGCGCGGGGAAATTGATATGATTGCCCTGAATGTCTCACGCGCCAGCCTCCCCGAGAGCTGGAAGATGTCCGTGGCTCTCCCCACGTCCCTATCTTACTTTGATGCAGGCGGCAAACCAACAACACGTATTGATCTGGGTACACAGAAAATTTCCGGTGTCTGGCATGAAAAACTCCGGCAATTTACCTCGCTGAATGCTGTGTTTGATAATTTAGTTATTCATGAATTGAAAACAGCCACCCGGACGATTTTGCCAACCTTGACTGTGCTGTCTGATCTTAAACCTTCAGGGGATCATGTCTGGTCAGGCCAAGCTTCTGTCTATGCGGTGAACATTCAAACACTGGATCAAAACGGCAAACAACTCTCGCTGACTGGAGATATGAAAGGCGAAGCAACCGTAAGAAATCTGTCGGCAGATACCCAAGCAGGCGAAGCGGCGCCTATTAAAACAGATAATCCCCTCCGGTCTCTGGGTTTCAAGGCCGATGACATTCAGGCACACATGACCTTGGGTCAGGCGCGTTTTTTTGTTCCCTTTGCCGGGGCAAAGTCGGTCATAGAATATGCGCTTGAAAAACTCTCTCTTACTCTCAATTTAAAAGACATGAATGCGTCTCATCCATCCATCGGTGTTTTATTGGACTGGACAGGCTTAACCGCTTCTCCTGACCGTGACGATTTCAAAAGCTTTGTGCCCAGCACGTTTCATGTGGATATGGATCTGGAAAAAATTCCTTCTGATACCATCTTTGAATTCATACAAAAAACCGTGATGGCACAATCAGCGCAAACACCTTCGGCACGCCAGATTGTTGCCCTTCAGGCCATGCTGTTACTCCCCCAGATGTTTTCCAAGGCAGGCACGGGACTAACGATAAAGGATAGTTATGCGATCAGTGATACCTATCAAGCCCTACTCAAGGGGAATATCAAAGCCAGTGAAACCAGCGTTATCGGCGCCTCTGGGCAATTGAACGGCGAGATATCGGGATTGGCGGATCTGGAGCAGAAAATCAAAACACGTCTTGAGACTTCCGCCGAAACCAATCAAAAAATATGGCAGAGTGCCCTGGATCGTGTGTCATGGCTGAAAACGCTGGGACGTGAGGGCACAGGTTCTGGGGGGAAACAGGCCTATTTATATGATTTTGTCATGGGGGAAAAAGGTGACATCACCTTTAACGGCCGAACATTGACGGAGTTGATGATGGGACAAAAAGATCCCGTTACAGAAGATAAGACAACACCGCATTAAGACAGGCACGTCCTTTTTGTGTTGCCTGAAGATGCGTTTTCGGCTCAAGGATCAATCCTTCCTGCACTAAAGACAATATCTTGTCGCCGGAAATTTTATCTGACCACGGCATGCCGCCTTCCTCTGTCAGGCGCGCCAATTCAATCCCTTGGGTTAATCGTAACCCCATCATCAAAGCTTCGGCAAAGCGGCCTTCACGGGGCACCGTTTCAAAAGGATGTGCCCCGTGTCCGTGCTGGCGAACACGTTCAAGCCATATGTCCGGGGCCCGGTGCGCCCGCGTAGCGTATTTGATACCGTCCAAGGTCAGCCTCCCATGTGCGCCGGGGCCAATGCCCGCATAATCATTATACGTCCAGTAGGCGAGATTATGGCGGGATTCCTCCCCCGGTTTGGCATGATTGGAAATCTCATAGGCCGGGCGGCCAGATGCCGACATCGCATCCTGTGTGGCTTCATATAAATCTGCGGCCAAATCACTATCAGGGATAGTAAACTCACCGCGCGCATACGACGTAAAAAAAGGCGTACCTTTTTCAATCGTGAGTTGATAGAGCGATACATGCCCCGCCACGATGTTCAGCGCGTCTTGTAATTCACGCGTCCACTCGGAAACAGTTTGGCCAGGTCTGGCATAGATCAGATCAAAGCTCGACCTGTCAAACACGCTCTGTGCAATATCAATGGCTCTGCGGGCTTCTCGGGCGGAGTGCGCACGCCCTAGAAATTTTAAATCCTCGTCCTTTAATGCCTGTACCCCCACCGACACACGGTTGACCCCGGCGGATTTAAAGTCTTGAAACTTATCCATTTCAATCGAGGTTGGGTTGGCCTCAAGAGTGATTTCAATCTGGTTTGAAATATGCCATGTTTTTTGGATATGCGAGATGATGTCTTCCACGGTCTTGGGTTTCATCAATGACGGTGTGCCGCCGCCAAAAAAAACAGAGGTTACCTGCCGCCCCGGCGTAAGCCGGGCATAATGATCGATTTCCGCCAGATACGCCCGCGCCCATGCATCATGGTCTATCGTGTCTGCCACATGGGAATTAAAATCGCAATACGGGCATTTTGACGCACAAAACGGCCAGTGGATATAGATGGCCAATTCTTTTCCATCCCTGAGATCCCTTGGCATATTTGTTTCAATATTCATGGGATATATGGGCTGA
>CAZZGO010000151.1:0-2750 GCA_964654245.1 uncultured Pseudobdellovibrionaceae bacterium
GCTTTTAAAGACATGGGGCACCTGTTTATGTTAGAATGATAGGAAAGTTTGTATAGAGAAAGGAAACCCATGACAAGCCGTTCAAAATGCACATGTAAAGACTGTAAATGTGGGGGTCGGTGCGGGGATAAATGTTCTTGCTCTTGTTGCCGTTGACCTGATAATTTGCCCATAACCCCAAGGAGTTATGGGCATGACCCCGCTGAAGTTATATAATTCACTTACCCGCCGCAAAGAGCTGTTTGAGCCTTTAGACGCAAACCATGTGCGGCTGTATGCCTGTGGCCCGACGGTTTACAATTATGCCCATATCGGCAACGCCCGTATGGCGGTGGTCTTTGATTTATGGGCGCGGGTTCTGCGCCATATTTATCCCAAAGTCACCTATGCCTCAAATATCACGGATATTGATGACAAAATCATTACGGCGCACCGGGAAACAGGTGTGCCGATGCCGGAGATCACGGAAAAATTCACCCGCATTTATAATGAAGATATGGCCACGTTGGGGGTGCTCCCGCCCGATCGTCAGCCCCGCGCCACCCAGCATATCCCGGAGATGATTGGACAGATTGAGCGCCTGATTGCCGCAGGTCATGCGTATGTGGCACAGGGGCATGTGCTTTTTGATGTGCCGTCTGATCCCACCTATGGGATGTTATCCGGGCGAAGCCGGGATGAACAAATCGCGGGTGCGCGTGTTGATGTGGCACCCTATAAAAAAGACCCGGCAGATTTTGTGCTGTGGAAACCGTCGTCCGGGGATGAACCCGGATGGGATAGCCCGTGGGGGTTTGGCCGGCCGGGATGGCATATTGAATGTTCGGCGATGTCGGAAAAACATCTGGGGTTACCTTTTGATATTCATGGCGGGGGGGCCGATCTGAAATTCCCCCATCATGAAAATGAAATCGCACAGGCGGTCTGTGCCCATGGCCACGCCCATGATCCGTCGCAGTTTTCCAAATACTGGGTGCATAACGGGTTTGTCACGGTTGACGGTGAGAAAATGTCCAAATCACTGGGCAATTTTCTGCTGGTGCATGATCTGATTCAAAAATATCCGGGTGAGGCACTGCGCCTCACGTTACTCTCCGCGCATTACCGTCAGCCATTGGATTGGAGTGATCGTATCGTGGAGCAGAATGTCAAACTTCTGGGCAAGATGTACGCGAAAATGAAAGGATATGAGGGCCCTGCGGGAGATATCCCGGCGGAGGTAATGGATGCGCTCTGTGATGATTTAAATACGCCGATGGTGATCGCGGCGTTAAATGGCTTGATTAAAAAAGACGACCTGCCGGGGATGAACCCGGATGGGATAGCCCGTGGGGGTTTGGCCGGCCGGGATGGCATATTGAATGTTCGGCGATGTCGGAAAAACATCTGGGGTTACCTTTTGATATTCATGGCGGGGGGGCCGATCTGAAATTCCCCCATCATGAAAATGAAATCGCACAGGCGGTCTGTGCCCATGGCCACGCCCATGATCCGTCGCAGTTTTCCAAATACTGGGTGCATAACGGGTTTGTCACGGTTGACGGTGAGAAAATGTCCAAATCACTGGGCAATTTTCTGCTGGTGCATGATCTGATTCAAAAATATCCGGGTGAGGCACTGCGCCTCACGTTACTCTCCGCGCATTACCGTCAGCCATTGGATTGGAGTGATCGTATCGTGGAGCAGAATGTCAAACTTCTGGGCAAGATGTACGCGAAAATGAAAGGATATGAGGGCCCTGCGGGAGATATCCCGGCGGAGGTAATGGATGCGCTCTGTGATGATTTAAATACGCCGATGGTGATCGCGGCGTTAAATGGCTTGATTAAAAAAGACGACCTGCCGGGGTTAAAAGCGGCAGGGAATATACTTGGTATTCTTGAGGATCAGAACTGGGGCGCCGTAGGGCAGGATGTATCGGGTCTGGATGTAACGGCCATCGACAATCTTGTTGCGGCACGAACTCAGGCCAAAAAAGAAAAAGATTTTGCCAAGGCAGATCTCATTCGTGCCGAACTGGTGGAAATGGGCATTATAGTGGAAGATACAGCCCAGGGGCCAGTTTGGAAAAAAGCGTAGAGATCATTATCGAGCGAGAAGTACTTGGTAAAAATTTACGTCACTATCCCCATAACCACTTCCCGTCCATTTAATGCACCCCGCGGGTTTTCCGGCAATGAGCGCCGATTCTTCACCAAGGCGCGCTGTCCCTGTATAGTCTCCGACAAAAACGGGTGCGCCTGCCCATGAATCTTCGATTAAGTTACCCGATGTCGAAAGATTCAGTGCTTTATTGATTTCAAGACATGTTTCTTGATCAATATAATGCATGATGAGCACCAGATCTTTTTCGGTTGTGCCGAATTTTTCAAATTCAATTGGTAAAACAAGGCTATGTCCGGGCGTTGGATGCGCGTTGTTTGTGGGGGTAAAAGATGTGTTATGAGAGATGACCCGCGCGGTTAGTTGCCCGCCGGTGGGAGAGAACACCCGGCATTCATCACCCGGCGTATTGGGGTTATGGCCAGCAGGCATAGAGACGGTGCCTCCCCAATTTCGCCACTCCGTATTATCAAACCCGATCTGGGTATCCAGACAGCCGCGCAGTTTTAATTTTTGTACCGCCGACGCGATCGTGTTGCCGTAGTCGATGATTTCCCGGGCTTCGAGACGAGCTTGATCTTGTGTCAGGTTTCCAGCCGTGGTTCGGCTTCCCTGTTGAAGAGCGAAGGTCAACATGCCAAAAAGGG
>CAZZGO010000152.1:0-2689 GCA_964654245.1 uncultured Pseudobdellovibrionaceae bacterium
TGTCATCGACTGGATGGGGGGATATCCGTATGAGTCGCTGTCGGCCGGGGACACACAAAAAATCGTCGAAGCGATGGGTTTTCAGCAGGTTGCTGCTTATAACACGGAACCCCCCAAGGGATATGGGGTGTTTGGCTCCGGATGCGGTGAATATGTGTTTCGGCGGGTCTAGTTTTTTTAAAAACTAAGATACCGTCCATTCCGCATCGATAAAACGTGCCGTGCCCGGCGTGATCAGGGTTTGCGCATCAACCTTGACGGAATGAAGCTTACCGTCAATTTCCCGCTCCCAGAAATTCAGGAATTTATGCAGATTCGGAAAAGCGGGAGCAAGGTCATAGTCCTGCCAGATAAAACTTTGCAGGAATTTGGGATAGTCCGGCAGATGATACAAAATCTCCGCTGTGGTCAGACGGTAATCTTTTAACTGAATGATGAAATCGGCCATGGGCGATTAAACCTCCTGTTTCTTCTATAATCTCGCAAAACATCCTGTTTCGCCAAATTTCATTATGAAAGATGAGGCGTTAATCTTTTCTTAAAAAATGACCCTTGAAAAACTTGATCTTTGGCAGGGGAGGGGCTATATATTTGGCACTCCCTTAGGGGGAGTGCTAGCATGCTCATGGTGAGGTGCTGGTTTTATAACGAAATCAAATGTTTAGGAGAAAAAACGATGAAATTTCGTCCATTGCATGACCGGGTACTCCTGCGTCGTATCGAGCAGAACGAGAAAACAGCCGGTGGCATTATCATTCCGGATACCGCCAAAGAAAAGCCGATGGAGGCCGAAGTTCTGGCCGTTGGCCCTGGCGCATACAACGAAGACGGCGATGGCCGTATGGCACTGGATGTCAAAGCCGGTGACCGCGTTCTCATTTCCAAATGGTCGGGCACAGAAATTACCGTTGATGGCGAAGAGCTGTTGGTGGTGAAAGAGTCTGACATCATGGGCATTATCGAAGGCGCGAGTGCGTCCAAGAAAAAAGCCGCCTAATTCACATTTGATATTCAAGGAGAATAAATATGACTGCTAAACAAGTGAAATTTCAGGCCGAAGCCCGCGAGAAAATGCTCCGTGGTGTGGATATTTTGGCCAATGCTGTAAAAGTCACGCTGGGGCCCAAGGGTCGTAACGTGGTGATCAACAAATCTTTTGGCGCGCCGCGCATCACCAAAGACGGTGTGACCGTTGCCAAGGAAATCGAACTGGAAGACAAGTTCGAAAATATGGGCGCACAGATTGTCTGTGAAGCCGCCAAAAAACAAAATGATCAGGCCGGAGACGGAACAACAACCGCGACCGTACTGGCACAAGCCATCGTCCGCGAAGGCGTCAAAGCTGTGGCTACGGGCGTAAATCCGATGGATCTGAAACGTGGGATCGACAAGGCTGTGGCCGAAGTTGTCGCCGACGTCGCCAAACGCGCCAAAAAAGTCAAAAGCAATGACGAGATCGAGCAAGTCGGCACGATTTCTGCGAATGGTGATACCGAGATCGGCAAAATGCTGGCCGAAGCCATGGCGAAAGTCGGCAATGAAGGCGTGATCACGGTCGAAGAAGCCAAATCGCTGAACACCGAACTCGAAGTTGTCGAAGGGATGCAGTTTGACCGCGGTTACCTCTCCCCGTATTTCATTACGAATGCGGACAAGATGGTATGCGAACTAGATAATCCTTACATCCTGTTCAACGAGAAAAAACTCTCGAACCTTCAGGCGATGCTCCCGGTTCTTGAAGCCGTGGTGCAATCTGGCCGTCCGTTGTTGATTGTGGCGGAAGATGTCGAAGGCGAAGCTTTGGCAACGCTCGTGGTCAACAAACTGCGCGGCGGTCTGAAAGTGGCGGCTGTTAAGGCTCCCGGTTTCGGTGATCGTCGCAAAGCGATGCTGGAAGACATGGCGATCTTGACCAATGGTCAAGTGATTTCCGAAGATCTGGGCATTAAACTGGAGAACGTGACCTTGAATATGCTGGGTCAGGCCAAGAGAGTGCGTATTACCAAAGACGATACCACCATCATTGATGGCAAAGGCGCGAAAAAAGAAATCGATGCCCGCGTTTCCCAGATCAAAGCACAGATCGAAGAAACCACTTCTGATTACGACCGCGAAAAACTTCAGGAGCGTTTGGCCAAACTGGCGGGCGGCGTGGCCGTCATCCGTGTGGGCGGCGCGACCGAAGTGGAAGTGAAAGAACGTAAAGACCGCGTGGACGATGCAATGCATGCGACACGCGCCGCTGTTGAAGAAGGCGTTGTGGCCGGCGGCGGGGTGGCTCTGCTGTATGCGACGAAATCGCTTTCAACCCTCAAAGGCGAAAATGCCGACCAGCAAGTCGGAATTGATATCGTCCGCAAGGCCATTCAGTCCCCGATCCGTCAGATTGCCGCAAACGCCGGCAAAGAAGGCGCGATCATCGTGGGTAAACTGATGGATCAAAAAGATACCAATTTTGGATACGATGCGCAGAATGATAATTACTGCGACATGGTCAAGGCAGGTATCATTGATCCGGCCAAGGTGGTTCGCACGGCACTTCAGGATGCGGCCTCTGTGGCAGGTCTTCTGATCACAACCGAAGCGATGATCGCCGATGCCCCTGAAGATAAAAAAGCCTCAGCGCCTGCTGGCGGCATGGGCGGTATGGGTGGCATGGGCGGCATGGGGGATATGGACTACTAAGTCC
>CAZZGO010000153.1:0-2651 GCA_964654245.1 uncultured Pseudobdellovibrionaceae bacterium
TCAAAAAACGTAAAGGAAATATTTTGGGCGTCCAAACGGGATTTTATTTTCTCCCGTCGATCATGTGCGCCCAGTAGTGAAATAACAAAAACAGGAGGAAAGGATGTTATCATATTCTATATACGCGTTAATGCGCCTCCGCCCAGCTTTTGCCAAATCCAGTTTCAGCAATTAAAGGCACCCCCAACGTAACTGTGTTTTCCATCACAGATTTAACCAATGCCGATGTTGTAGACAGTTCCGCTTCTGGGACTTCGAAAATTAACTCATCATGAACCTGAAGCAGCATTCTGGCAGATAGATTTAGCGCCGAGAGTGCTGGCGGAATTTTGACCATCGCCATTTTCATGATATCTGCCGCTGTGCCCTGAAGCGGTGCATTAATAGCCGCCCGCTCTGCCCCCGCCCGCCACGCGCCGTTTTTAGCGTTGATGTTGGGGGTAAAACATTTTCGACCAAATAATGTTGTCACATATTCATGCTTACGGGCGAAGGCTTTGGTGCGTTCCATATAGTCCTGAATTTCACGAAAGGTGCCCAGATACTTTCGAATAAAATCATTGGCCACCTGCGGCTCACACCCTAATTGTTTGGCCAGCCCCCAGCCCGATATGCCATAGATGATCCCAAAATTGACCGCCTTGGCCTGACGCCGTAATTCAGGGGTCACCTCGGCGAGCGGTACACCAAACACCTGGGATGCCGTATGGGCATGAATATCCACATCATCCAAAAAAGCCTGCTTCAAAGCTTTGACATCTGCCATTTCTGCGGCCAGACGCAATTCCACTTGTGAATAATCTACGGATAACAAAACATGTCCCTCTTCGGCCACGAATGCTCGGCGAATAAGACGGCCCTCTTCGGTGCGGATCGGGATATTCTGAAGATTGGGATCCGAAGAGGATAAACGCCCCGTGGATGTTCCCGCCAACGAAAATGACGTGTGCACACGCCCCGTAGCGGGATTGATCTGATCCATCAAAGTATCCGTGTACGTGGATTTTAATTTAGCTGTCCCGCGCCAATCCAGAATTTTTTGAACAATTCCATGTCCCTGTTCCGCGAGCGTTTCCAAAACATCCGCATCTGTTGACCATTGTCCTGTTTTGGTACGGGTACCGCCGGGTAGTTTCAGATGGTCAAAGAGGATTTCGCCGATTTGCTTGGGTGAACCTACATTGAATTCAGTGCCCGCTTCGGCCTGAATATCCCGCTCTAAAATAGATAGTTTTTCTGAAAATTTCTGACTGAGGTCTGAAAGAACAGATCGATCAATCTTGATCCCATGTTGTTCCATCTGTCCAATAACCGAAACGATGGGGCGTTCGATATCTTCATAAACACGTGACATATGCGCCACAGCCAGACGTGGTTTTAAAACATCATAAAGCCGAAGCGTGATATCAGCATCTTCAGCGGCATATGCCTTGGCCTTGAGGATATCCACCTCATCAAACGTCACCATGGATTTACCCTTACCCGCCACCTCCTCATACGAAATGGGAGTATGTTGAAGAAATAGCCGTGATAATTCATCCATGCCATTGGAATGCGACGTCCCATCCAGCGTGTAGGACAACAGCATCGTATCGTCATAGGGTGAGATATCAATGCCGTGTTGTTTGAACATCTGCCAGTCATATTTAATATTCTGGCCGATTTTAAGAACGCTGGGCGACTCCAAGAGCGGTTTTAAATGAGACAGAACTATCTCAAGCGGGAGTTGTGGGATTATGGGCGCATCAGACCCGAGCAGATCTCGTACCTGAGCATGTCCAATAGGAATATAGGCCGCCTGCCCCGGAGCATAGGATAAAGAGACCCCGACCAGTTTCGCCCGCGCCGGGGTCAAATGCGTTGTTTCTGTATCAATGGCTAGCCTGCCAGATTCAAAAGATTTTTTTACCCATTCAGACAATGTCTCAACGGTATTAATCAGCACATACGCCGATCGATCGATCAATGCAGGTGATACAGGTTTAACGGTATCCGATGTAACGGGCACAGAGATGGCGGGCGGAAGCGCATGGGAATTTTCCCCAAAGCGATTTAAAATCGACCGAAATCCCTGTTTTTGTAAAAACGCTGTCAGACGCGCATGATCCGGTTCATGGGCTTTTAAATCTTCTAAATTTAGAGGAACAGGTGCATCTGCCGCTAATGTCACCAGTTTTTTGGATAAGATAGCTTTGTCTTTATGTTCGAGCAGTGTTTCCCGGCGTTTGTTTTGTTTAATTTCCCCGGCGCGATCCAACAGAGTTTCCAGCGACCCATATTCAGAAATAAGTTGAGCGGCGGTCTTGATACCAATACCCGGAACGCCCGGTACATTGTCCACGCTATCCCCGGCCAGTGCCTGCACATCGACAACCTGTGCCGGTGGCACACCAAATTTTTCGATGACATCATCTGCACCTAAATATTTACCCTTGATCGGGTCATATAAACGCACATGATCATTGACCAGTTGCATCAGGTCTTTATCTGTCCCGACAATCGTCACTTTCTGGCCGCGCTTGACGGCTTGCGCGGCGTAGGTCGCAATCAGATCGTCCGCTTCGTATCCTTCCACTTCCAGGGCGGGAATACCAAAGGCCTCGGTGGCCTCACGGAATAAAGGAAATTGCGGAATTAAATCTTCCGGCGGG
>CAZZGO010000154.1:0-2610 GCA_964654245.1 uncultured Pseudobdellovibrionaceae bacterium
GGATTTGGAAATATTCTCCGCGATACCCATGCCCGTAATGCCGGGGGCGAATTCACGCACCGCGCCATCAGGCAGGGTAATCTGGATAACCGAGAGATCTTTATTTTGTTGCAGTGCCATGCCTTCTTTTTAACCATAAAGAAAGCAGAAGGTCACGTCTTTTTTAAGATGTCTAACGTTCGTTCATCGCGCGGTCGATGGTTTTGATAAACGGTTTCAGCAGATATTCCATGACCGTTTTCTTGCCCGTCAAAATATCAACCGTCGCCACCATTCCCGGGATAATGGGCAAGACTTCGCCGGCGCGTTTCAGGCTGTTTTCTTCGGTACGTACCCGCACCAGATAATAACTATCGCCTTTTTCATCGGTTACGGCATCTGGTGAAATCGCCACCACTTTCCCCTTCAGCCCCCCATATACCGAAAAATCATAGGCCGTGATTTTAACCACCGCCGGCTGATCCGGGTACAAAAAAGCAATATCCTTGGGTTTGATCCGGGCTTCGAGCAAAAGCTGGTCATCCTTAGGGACAATCTCGATAAATTCCTGACCGGGTTGAACCACGCCCCCCACGGTAAAAACTTTCATATCCTTGATATAACCGTTCACCGGGGATTTGATGTCTGCCCGGTCTTTTCGATCCTGAAGCCCACCCAGACCCTGCCGGATGGCATTCATTTCAATCATCTTGGCCGAGAGTTCGGTTTGTGCCGTCGCCCGCGCCTGAGATTTAATATCTGAAATACGTGCCTGCGCTTCGGCAATCGCCGATCTGGCGCGGGGAATAGCCGTCAATGTGCTGTTCAATTCAGTTTCACGTTCTTTGATGGTGCGTTCAAGTTGGAGTAGTTCCATCTTAGGCGCGGTGCCTCGTGCAACCAGTGGTTCTACCATCGCTTTTTCTTCTTTGGCTAAAGATACCTGTCCACGGATGTCATTCGCGCGCGTTGTCAATTCATTCAGTTCTTGTGACCGCTGGCTTTTTTGTTGTTCCATGACCATCGTCTGGCTGTTGATTTTATCCATGTTGGCGCGGTAAGCATTCATTTCTTCGGTAACGCTCTGTGGGGCACCTTTCATGACCTCGTCTGAAAAGTTCGGTGTGCGGCCTTCGACTTCGGCCTGAAGACGTTGAATAGCCGCCTGAAGACCCAGCATTTTAGCTTCGTTGGAACCAAGTTCAGATGTCGCAGCAATATCACTCAACCGGACCAATAAATCACCAGCTTTGACTTCATCACCTTCCTTGACAAAAAATTCTTCAACAATCCCGCCTTCGAGTGATGATATTTTCTGGATTTCAGACGATGGCACCACTTTTCCTTCACCGCGTGTGGTTTCATCCAACTGCGCAAAAGCCGCCCATAAGTAAAAGAAGATAAAAAATATACAAATCGTGAGCATAATGATGTGCCGAGATAAGGGCATTTCATCATCTGTTTCAAAAAAACGATCGGCACGCGCCGTGAGTTTACTGCCCATCCAATGTTTTTGTGCCTGTTTCCAATCTGATTCATTATTCATGTCCAGATCAGAGGGTGCTTTGGCCTGAGACTCCATCTGTGCCTTTAACGCCGCAGCCAGACGGGGATCTTTGCCGGAAAATTCGCGAATGGGTTTTTTCTGACCAAAGCCAAACATGATTATATCTCCGTTTGTTCTGCGGTGGTGCCGAATTGACGACCCTGCAAACGCTGGATAACTTCGTTTTTAGGCCCATAGGCCACAATTCTGCCCCGGTCAATCAAGATCAGTTTATCCACCAGCGTCAACATAGAACCTTTATGTGTGATCAAAATAGTGGTTCGGCCTTTGATGACCTGCTCCAGACGTTTTCTTAATCTGTTTTCAGACGCCGGATCCATCGACGCCGTCGGTTCGTCCAGAATTAAAATGGGGGGATCATATAAAAGCGCACGGGCAATCGCGACCGATTGACGCTGACCGCCCGACAAGGCTTCACCGCGTTCGCCTACCTGTGTATCGAGACCCGCCTGGGAGTCACGTAGAAATTCCATCACCCCGGCTAATTCAGCCGCCCGTAAGACCGCCCGGTCAGAAGCCATCTCATGACCCATCGTGATATTTTCACGTACAGAGCCATAAAATAAATGCGGGGATTGCTGAACCGCGCCCACAGACCGGCGTAAATCACCTGGATCAATCTGGCGAACATCCGTCCCGTCGATTTGAATGGAGCCGCTATCCGGCTGATAGAGGTTGATCAGCAATCGTTCGATGGTCGTTTTTCCTGATCCCACCGCGCCGATTACGCCCACATGCTCGCCCGCTTCGACCATGAAATTGATATGGTTCAAGGCAGGGACGCTTTGTCCGGGGTAATGAAAGAGAACATCGCGAAATTCAATTTGGCCTTTCATATCCGGCATGGAAATGAAATGTTTGCCTTCGGGGCGTTCAACTGGTTTTTTCATCAGTTGATCCAGTTGGAGCAATCCTTCACGGGATTGATGATAGCGCGTGAGCAACCCCGCCAATTGGGTCATGGGTTGCATAGCGCGCCCCGTCAAGAGTACGCAAGCAATAAGCGCTCCCATCGATAATTTAGCATCCGCAATCATCAGAACGCCCACCACCACCACCAAAAT
>CAZZGO010000155.1:0-2526 GCA_964654245.1 uncultured Pseudobdellovibrionaceae bacterium
CGCAATTCATCGCTTGACGGCACAACACATCCATACGATCGTGTTGTGTTCGTATTGATTGTGTATGTGGCGTACTTCCTGATTTATTATCATCATCATCAAATTTTTTTCGCTCAAGGATGTACGTATCATGAAAAAGACCCTGCTGACGGCTATCTCTGCTGTTTCTTGTTTAGCCGCATTCCCGGCTTTGGCGTTAGATGTCCCGGGGAATTTTACGGCCAATGTTGGCTTCACAACGGAATATTCCTTTCGCGGCCTCCAACAAAGCGATGAAGGTCCCGCCGTTCAGGGCGGCATTGATTACAGCCACGAGAGCGGTTTTTACGCCGGGGTATGGGGATCAAATGTAGATTTCAACGATGGCGACCAAGCCACCCTAGAAGCCGATTTATATGCTGGATTTACCGGAGAAACAGGCGGCCTGACATGGGATGTGGGCGGTATTTACTACGCCTATCCGGGTGCTGATACGGCGCGTGAATATGATTTTTTTGAAATCGCGGCGTCCGTTGGTCACGATTTCGGGTTCGCCAGTGCCTCAGCCGCAGTCAATTACTCCCCTGATTTTTACAATGAAAGCGGCGACGCGTGGTACACGGCTCTTTATGCCGATGTCCCGCTTCCCTATGATTTTAAACTGAGCGGGTCATTGGGACACCAAACCATCGATAACAACACCGCCTTTGGGTTTAAGGATTACACGGATTGGTCACTGGGTCTGGGGTATAATTTGGAAGGGTTTGATCTGGCCTTGAAATATGTGGATACCAGTCTGGATGAACCGGGCGAATGCGCAGACGGGTGTGATTCCCGCGTGATTTTCTCTGTCAGCAAATCATTTCAGTAAATTTATTGTCATAAATGTTGACGAAGGTGTTTAAAGGTCGTATAAGTCGATCTTCGTCAAAAATATATTTTTTATAACAAGGATGTTTCACATGATCAGTCAAAAAATTACGCTCGTGGGTTTATGTGCCCTTCTTATCAGTGCGCCAGCGTTGGCCGCGGATACTCAGCCCGCAGGATCCTCCCTGACCAAAGGCTCGAAGTCTTATCAATCGGCACGTCCAGCACCTTCTCAACAAGATTCAGACCCCGCCAACAGTGATGATGTCAGCCAGATCGAGCCTGCCGCGGGGGGAGATCAAACAGAGAGCACAACAGATGAATCCCCTCAAGGGCAAAAATCCCTGCGCGAGGAAATGCGCCTGCCACGAAAAAACTAAGGCTTTTTTCTGTCAATAATAATCATTTTAAAAAACCGCCCATACTCAGGCGGTTTTTTTAATGCAGGTGTATGACTTCTAATCAGAAATACCTGTTAAAACACAAAAATTAAGTTAAAATGCCTTTAACGCATCTCGCGCTGTTAAAGTGTTTTTAACCACTTTGTTTCATCCTTCTTACGTACCCCTGTCTTTTTTTAACTCAGACCCAAACCTCTGCGGGAGAATTTTTTATGCTGAAGATCATCGATAATATCAAAATTTCCAAAAAACTGCCGATGATAATGGTGGCATTAATGATTGTGGGCATGAGCGTTCAGGGATATGTGAGCTTCAAGGCAGAGCATACAATTGCCATCAATGATGCGAAGAACAAGTTGGAAGCCCTTGTATCAGGCAGATCCAGCGCACTCGTCAGTTATCTGTCCAGTATCGAAACAGATTTGAGCGCGATGGCCCAAAGCCCTTATGTACGTAAAGCCCTTCAAGATTACATGGTGGCTTGGTCTGCACTTGAACAAGGACAGACTGAAAAACTGCAAAAAATTTATATTCAGGACAATCCCCATCCTGCGGGGCAAAAAGAAAATCTGGATGCCGGGGCTGATGGCTCTCTCTATTCATCCGTTCATGCGCTGTATCATCCTTGGTTCCGTCATTTCCTGCGGCAAAAAGGATATTATGATGTGTTCCTGTTCGATCCCAATGGCGATGTTGTCTACACCGTATTCAAAGAACTGGATTTTGCCACCAACCTTGTATCGGGTCAGTGGAAAGATACAGATTTAGGAGCCTTGTTCCGCCAGATTAAATCCAGCGGTTCTAAAGATGCCCAATTTTATTATGATTTCAAACCTTATGCGCCGAGTAACAACGTACCCGCCGCCTTTATCGGCCAACCTATCTTTAATGATGACGGCAGTTTTGCGGGTGCCATCGCCTTCCAGATGCCGATCGCCAATATCAACAAGGTCATGCAACTTTCCTCTGGCATGGGGGAAAGCGGTGAAACATATATCATCGGTCAAGATGGATTTATGCGCAGTGACTCCCGCTTCCTCAAAGCCGGAGAAACATCTATCTTAAAAACCAAAGTCGGCGACGATGTCATTGCCCATGCATACGATGGCAAAGATGGCGAAACGGATTCTGCTATTTTGATGGATTATCGCGGGATTGAGGTATTTAACGCCCATACGAATGTGGATTTCAAAGGTATGAAATACGGCGTGATTGCCGAAATTGACCATGCCGAAGTCATGGCACCGGTTTACAATTCCATCCGGGAATCTTTATA
>CAZZGO010000156.1:0-2507 GCA_964654245.1 uncultured Pseudobdellovibrionaceae bacterium
ATGGATCTAATATCAAAATGACAAGCTGGATGAAAAAAGTGATGGTACCCGGACGCATTCTGGGGCCTGTCCTCGTCACAGGGATATTAATGGGGTTATTTGCCCTGTCCCACTATGGCTACACGGAACAACTCAAGACGCTTCTTGACCGCAAAGATTTTGCACTTGAACTCGGCACCTATAGCTTCACGCCTTATAAAATTCTCAACACGTTGATTACCATCATTCTGGTAATCTGGATATCATCCATCATGTCTAATCTGGCTGAAAAACTGGCCTCAAACGTGCCGAAAATGCGCGTGGCCGATAAAGTCATTTTAACCAAAATCCTTCAGATCATTGTCTATTTCTTTGCATTCGTCGTGGGGCTGGACATGCTGGGGATTGATCTCACGGCCTTTGCGGTCATTGGGGGGGCGGTGGGTATTGGTTTGGGGTTTGGTCTTCAAAAGATTGCCTCGAATTTCATCAGCGGATTAATTTTGGTATTTGAAAAATCCATCCGCGTGGGGGATCTTGTGCAAATGACCGATGGCATCAGCGGATATATCCGCCGCTCTGGGGCTCGTTACACCCGCCTTGAAACGTTCGACGGCAAAGAAGTCATGATCCCGAATGAAGATTTCATTACAAACCGCGTGACCAACTGGACATTCAGCAACAAAAAAGCGCGTATCGAAGTCAAGGTTGGCATTTCATACAACAGTGATATTGTACGCGCACGCGCGATCATGATTGAATGCGCCAAGGCACACCCCAGATGTGTGGATGACCCGGCGGCTAATTGTTTTATCCGGGAATTCGGGGATAATGGCATCACCCTTTTGCTGTTATTTTTTATCGATGATGTAACAGAGGGGCTGTATGGCCCGCAAAGCGATGTCATGTTGTGGATATGGAAGAAATTTCAAGCCGAAGGGATCGACATCCCCTTCCCGCAACGTGATATGGTGATCCGTAATTTAAAGGAATTAAAGGACAGTATTCGTGATTAGGATCAAACATATCCCGGTAATAATTTTGGTATTAACGGGATGTGTGTTGTTACCTTTCTGCGTGAAGGCTGAACCCATTCTCTCAACCCCTTTATCTATCAAACCACCTGTCTCTGCTCCCCCTGTGGTGATTGAACTCTTCTCCTCTCAGGCCTGTACCTATTGCCCTCCGGCAGATGAATATATGGCAGATCTCCTTAAGCAAGACGGGGTGATTGGCCTATCTTGTCATGTCGATTATTTTGACGTCCGGCAAGGGTCTCTCGCGCATAAATTCTGCTCTCGCCGTCAATCAGACTATGCCAAAACCATGGGATTAAAATCCGTTTACACGCCCCAGATGGTCATGAATGGCCATATCAATGCTATTGGATATGAATCCGCGCAGGTATCAATTGGGGTACTGAAGGCGCGCGCCGAAAAAATATCAAAAATTTCTATCCGTACCTTACCGAATGGACAATATGCCTATGCCCTTCCGGCTCAGGCCGTTCAAAACCCGGATGTCACATTATGGCTGGCTTTGTTTGATAAACCTCATACCCTGACTGTGGCTGAAGGTGGGAACCGGGGTAAGAATCTCACGTATCATAATATCGTTTCATCGCTGATTGCGCTGGAAACAGATCAACTAACCACCGCAGAAAAAACATTTCTGCCGTATATGAAAGCCAACGCGGCAGGTTTTGCGCTTCTGGTACAAAATAATCAATCTGGAAAAATTATTGCCGCCGGGCAGGTTATTCTCCCTTAGTGCGTTAGAGTCTTAACGCGTCAATGATATATTATTTTTATCCCGCATCCACGCCCCCCAATAGGTGAGGCGTTTCATCATCACATCCGATATTTTAAACCAGCGTTTGGTCAGTGGAAACATTAGGAGCGGCCAACCTGTTAAATCAATAGGATCTTTATGATCACGCGACGTGCCGATGGACGATTCAAAACTTAAATCCTGAATAGCCAGTCCCGGCTGAACGGTGTATAGATCAAGGCCGCTGATCCAAGGACGGCTCATGATCATATCAACCGGAAAAGCCACATGGGACAGGCTTTTTACCAATTTTTGGGCCCCGGATAAAGATAGCATCAACGCGTGCGTGCCGCCGGGTGCTGTTGAAAGTCTGGTCAGACGATGCGTCGGGGTCAGGTGCGCCACCGTGCGCTGACGTAATTTGGATACTTTGTTTGAACCCAAAAATCGAACCAGTTCCCAAGGATACGGCGTCACTATCAGGGACAGAACAACTTCTTTGAATTCTGGCTGAAGCACGGCATCATCTTCCAGAACGACGGCAAAGGGGATCTGTTCGTTAATCATTTTTTGGGCGATCTGCCTGTGCGACAACAGACATCCTATTTCTCCGCCAGTCATATCCCGGCCAAAAAACGCGCGGCGGCGCGCACCATCATAAAAAGGAAGTGACGGCACATCAAAGGAACGCCCATCGACCGCATCAAAAAACGTAAAGGAAATATTTTGGGCGTCCAAACGGGATTTTATTTTCTCCC
>CAZZGO010000157.1:0-2410 GCA_964654245.1 uncultured Pseudobdellovibrionaceae bacterium
TGCCCCCCATACCGGCATTGCCGTGATGAATATCCCCGATAAAGGTGTGGGTGTGGCGATCAATGATCGTCTCAAACGTGCCGCGCAAGGCAGATAATTTTTAAGAGAATAGATTAATCGTTATAGCGATCTTGAAGCAAAAGAATGGCCACTTGAGAAATGGGTGCCCGTTGATACAAGGCATGGGGGAATATCTGTTGATCTTCTCGGACGGATAACGTCTGTTGCACGGTCTGGGTGATGCTGGATAATTGTTCGGGTAGGCCATCAGCAGGCCTATCTGCAGGGCTTGGCATCACGTATCGATAGGCGGATAATTTATAGGCTTGAAATAAGGTATCTTCATTATTGCCCATCTTCGTGTTATCGGCACGGGCGACACGTAATGGGTTTTCCGGCTTTAAAACTTCGTCTGTAAATTTATGATCGAAGGCATCATAGATTTGCCCCAGTGTTTTTGGCTTGCCGGTTTTAGAATCAAAAAACACGTTACGGTTTGCCAGAGCTTCTTTGGGGAATAAATCTGCGGCCAATGCCGAGGGATTTTTATTTTTCTGATTGATGAAAGCAGACGCGCCGCCCGCCCCCAGAAAATGTGCAAAATATAAGTCTGTCGGCGTGATGTCGCCGCCCACGGTGCGCTGAAGATATTCCTGATTATCGCTGGCGAATTCTGCGGCCATGTACGAGGCAATCTGGGGGTCACGCCGCAGGTTTAAAATATCCTGACGTGTCTTGGAATCTTTCACACGCCCTTGATCATCGATTTTGTCGGCATAAGCCGATAAGCCATATTTATCGCCATGAGTTTTGACCATGCTCATCCATGTTTTTTCAATAAACTGAAACAGCCCGGTCGCACTAGATGTTTTGGCCTTGGCGAGGGGGTTAAAGGAACTCTCTGCCCCGGCTTTTTCGACCAAGTAGGCAAAATCAACCCCTGTTTTGGCACTGGCTTGACGGATGGCCTTGACGACATGCCCGGGTGCCTGACGCAAAAGAGCATCTAAGTTATTGTTTTGATTTATATTTTTTTCAAAAGCCATCGGGGTCAACCCTGTGTCCGTTTTATGATCCTGCAAGTTATACTTTCAAGTCTTGTGCCACGATTTGAAAAAGATGACAGTTTACCGTGTCATGTTAGAATCACGAGAGACAGAGGATTCCGCTTATGACCTATACGCCCCCGCTCGATGATATGCGCTTTACCCTTGAATATGTGGTGGGGTTATCGCGTTTGGCACCGCACCCTGATTTTGGGGTTTTGGACGGCGAAACCGTCAGCGCCATTCTGGAACCCGCGGCTCAACTGGCTACCGATATTCTTGCCCCGCTGAACTGGACAGGGGATCAACAGGCCGCGATCTTATCGGATGGGGTAGTCACCACATCGTCAGGTTGGAGGCAAGCCTATACCGCTTACCGTGAAGGGGGCTGGAATGCCGTGCCTTTTTCCCCGGCACATGGCGGCCAGGGATTGCCGTGGCTGGTGGCTTTCGCGGTTCAGGAAATGTGGCAAGGGGCGAACATGTCCTTTGGTTTATGCCCGCTATTAAACCAAGGGGCAATCGAGGCCATTGAGGCGCATGGATCTCCGGAACAGAAAGAAACCTATTTACCCCATTTAATTTCAGGACAGTGGACAGGCACCATGAACCTGACCGAACCGCAGGCCGGGTCTGATCTGGCGGCCATTCGTACCAAAGCCGTTCCAGAATCTGACGGGATATACCGTATTACGGGTCAAAAAATCTATATCACCTATGGGGAGCATGATTTATCAGACAATATTATCCATCTGGTGCTGGCGCGCACGCCCAACGCCCCCGAAGGCGTCAAAGGTATTTCTTTGTATATTGTGCCTAAAATTTTATCAGATGGCACTCGCAACGATGTGATCTGCACAGGGATCGAACATAAGTTGGGTATTCATGCGTCCCCGACTTGCACCATGCAATTTGGCGATCGGGGCGGAGCAGTCGGGTATTTGGTGGGTAAGGAAAACGAAGGCCTGAAATACATGTTCACGATGATGAATAATGCCCGGCTGTCTGTGGGACTTCAAGGTGTGGCGATTGCCGAAGCCGCTTTGCAAAAAGCGGCCGCTTATGCCCGAGACCGCGTTCAGGGTTTTTCACTCAGTGATAAAACAAAACGCGTCCCCATCGCCGAACATGCCGATGTTAAACGGATGTTGCGCCACATGAAATCTTTGGTCTGTGCCGGGCGTGCGCTGACCTATGAAGCGGCACTCCATTTGGATCTTGCGCGTGGAGGAGACAACGAAGCACAGATGAAAGTCGATTTTCTCACCCCGATCGTCAAAGCCTGGTGCACGGATAATGCGGTTGAGGTGGCATCAATGGGGGTTCAAATTCATGGCGGTATGGGATTTATAGAAGAAACAGGC
>CAZZGO010000158.1:0-2388 GCA_964654245.1 uncultured Pseudobdellovibrionaceae bacterium
TTCTTTTTTCAGCGAGGCAGATTCAAGCGCCCGCACCATCATCGTCAATAAACGGTCTGTCTTGAATGGCTTTTCAATGAAATCATAGGCACCTTGCTTGATGGCGGATACGGCTGTTTCAATCGTGCCGTGGCCGCTGATCATAATAACCGGCAGATGGGGATGATCGACCTTAACGGCAGATAAAATCTGAAGTCCGTCCTTCTCGCTCCCCTGAAGCCAAACATCCAGAATAATCAGGTCCGGTGTTTTTTTGGCAATTTGTTCGAATGCCGTGGCCGACCCACGCGCTGACCGTGTTTTATACCCCTCATCCTCGAGGATGCCTTGGATCAGGTGGCGGATATCTTCTTCATCATCAATAACAAGAATATCAATACTCATATGCTCAACCTATGGCCTGTACTTTAGGGGGTGTTTCCGGGGCGGACGATGTCATCATGCTTGATTGATTATCCTGTGCCTGAACCGGAATCACAAGCGAGATTGTCGCCCCGCCCAAATCTTCCCAGTCTGATATGCCTTTGACAGTCTCATCGGCACCCAGCACAAGACTTCCCTTATGATCCTGCATGATCTTTTTAACAATCGCCAAGCCCAATCCCGTCCCCTTTTCCCGCCGCGTGACATAAGGCTCCATGAGCTGGCTGGGGGCAATATCCTTGGGTAATCCGCGGCCATTATCGGCAATCACGCACGTGATCTGCGTATTATCTTTGTCAATATGCGCGGTGACATCAATGCGCCCGGGGGCAGATCCCGGCATGTCTTGAATGCGGCCATGAATGGAATCAATTGCGTTTTGAATAAGATTTGTCATGGCCTGACGTATTTGCTGGGCATCCGCCATCATCATGATCGGTGTTTTTGACGACAAAAATCCTTTAAGCCGTATATCAATATCGCTATGCGCTTCGCGTTGAAGCGCGAGCGTTTCACGCGTATCTTCATTGAAATCATAACTCTGCATCACGGGTTCTGGCATGCGGGCGAAGGCCGAAAATTCATTCACCATGCGCCCGATATCGCCCACGTGGCGCATGATGGTTTCAATACACTGGGCAAAAATCTGCGGGTCGGTTTGAACTTCTTTGCCGTATTTACGTTTTAATCTTTCCGCCGATAACATGATGGGTGTCAGCGGGTTTTTAATTTCATGGGCAATCCGGCGGGCGACATCCGCCCATGCGGCCTTACGCTGGGCGCTCTGGAGATCGGTGATATCATCAAAAGTAATCACCGCGCCGCGCTCTTCTTCACCCATCATATCTACCCCGACACGCACCAGAAAAAATCTTTTCTGCCCGTTTCGTTGCAGATACGGAATCTCCCCTTGCGCCATTTTTCCCGGCTTGGCCTGTGCGTTGGATAGTAATTCTGAAATACCGGGCAGGATAGATTCAAGACTTCGCCCGGTCAGGATATTTTTTTCCTGATCTAATAATTGTATCGCCGATGTATTCGCCAAGGTCACCTGCCCGGCATGATCCACCCCGATAATTCCCGCCGACACCCCGGCCAGCACGGTTTCGGTGAAACGCCGACGATGATCCAGCTGGCGGTTGGCCATGATGAGATCGTCGCGCTGTTCTTGGATTTGTCCGGTCATGCGGTTAAAGGATTTGGCCAGATAATCAAATTCTTCAATCTGACTGCCTTCCGTCACGCGCACATGCGTATCCCCGGCACGCAATCGGTCCGACGCGTTGATCAGATTCCCAATCGGCTCCACCAACTGCCGCGCGAGCCGCATACCAAACCATGTCGCGACCAGCAAAAGTAAAATCGCAATCGCCACAAAAATGGATGTCACCAGAAACTGTAAGTTACCAATTCGGTCTTGCAGACTATTATATTCTTCTGTCGCCGACCGCGTTTTGGCGAGATGCGAGAGCACCGTCGGGTCCACCATCCTGCCCACGAATAAATAAGCGTGGTTAAAATTGGCAAGTTTGACAAGCGCGCGTACCCGGTCATCCCGTGCGGTCGATGTAATGACAACTTCGCCCGTATCGGCTTGATCCAAAAGATACCCCGGCAGTTTTTCAAAGGTGAGTGTGAAGGTCAGGCCGGATTGCGCCAGAATATTTCCCTCGCGATCTAAGATCATCGACTCGCTTAAATTTCGTAAAAATGACTGCGTTTCCATGAACCGGTCAAAAGCGGGTCTATCGTAACTATAAAGTTCGGCTTCGCGGTCAATATCCTTGGCCATCGCCAGAAGATCTGCTTTGATAACCTGCTGGTGTTCCTCAAGATACGATTCCGCCACGGCCTGCGATTCAATGACCGCCGTGCGCACACGGTCTGAAAACCAGCTTTGAACCCCGAAATGAAAAAAGAACGCTGAAAAAACGGCCATGATAATGGCCGGCGCGGCGGCCATGA
>CAZZGO010000159.1:0-2340 GCA_964654245.1 uncultured Pseudobdellovibrionaceae bacterium
CAGGGTCTGGTTATGGTGTTTTAGATGTAAGGCTTTGGCGTCGGCTGACCCGCGCAGAGTTTGCCGTGTTTTTGAATCCATCCCGACGCCGGGTAAAGGCAAACGCGCACGGTCATGCGTGGCGCGTGTCGGGCGGTCAATGGTTTCGGTTGCCGAGAATGTCACATCGGTGTGTTTATGCCCGGCAAGGGCGCGCAAGGTAGAGGCCGTAGCGGATTTAAAATCTTCGGTGGTATCGTTTGTCTTAGACACGGTTATTTCAGCAATTCTACCCCAAAACAACGCTGGTAATATTCCGCCAGCGTCGGCCATTCGGTTTCATCACATTTATTCAAAAAGGCATATTTAAACGCCAGTTCACGGTCACCGAAAATCTGCATGTTATCGGCCCAGCTGAGTACCGTACGGGGTGACATGAGGGTTGAAATATCTCCATGGATGAAACCATTTCGGGTCAGCTCAGCGAGCCGCACCATGGCGGAAACGGTTTCTTTTCCTTTGGCAGTGTTCATGGCTGGGACTTTGGCTGTGATAATCCCACATTCTTTTTCATGCGGCATGTAATTCAGTTGCGCCACGATATTCCATCGATCCATCTGTGCCTGATTGATTTGCTGGGTGCCATGATAAAGCCCGGTCGTATCCCCTAGACCGACCGTATTCGCGGTCGCAAAAAGCCGAAAAGCGGGATGGGGGCGAATGATCTTATTTTGATCCAAAAGTGTCAGGCGTCCGTCGGCTTCCAGCACACGCTGAATGACGAACATCACATCCGGCCTGCCCGCATCATATTCATCGAATACCAACGCAACAGGATTTTGTATCGCCCAGGGCAGAAGACCTTCTTGGTAACGCGTAATTTGTTTGCCATCGGCCAGAACAATCATGTCTTTTCCCAGCAAATCAATCCGCGAGACATGGGAGTCGAGGTTGATCCGAACACACGGCCAATTCAGACGCGCCGCTACCTGTTCAATATGGGTAGATTTCCCGGTGCCGTGATATCCCTGAACCATGACCCGGCGGTTATGGGCGAATCCGGCCAGAATGGCCATCGTGGTGGCAGGATCGAATTGATAGGTTTTATCAATGTCCGGGACATTCTGGTTTTCATCTTTAAATCCCGGCACCTGCCAGTCGATATCAATCCCGAATGTCTCCCGCACATCAAATTTCTTATCGGGGATAGAGGTGTATTTGCCCTCTTTGTTGACGACACGGGTGATGTCGAAAGACGCGCTCATGGGCTCTTTTTTCAAATTTTCAACATTATCAGACATATCAGCAGACCTTTTGAGGTTATATCATCTGGGCGAATTTTTCTTCGGCCAGTTTCAAGATCGTATAGGCCATGTTAATCCGCTTCAAGCGTTCTTCGGCTTGCGGGTCGTCTTGATTAAGATCTGGGTGGTGTTTTTTGGCCAGTTCTTTGTACCGCGCCTTGATCATTTTCATGTCGATGGGGGGCTCAAGCCCGAAGATGACAAGCGCTTCGAATTCGGGGGTTGTGCGATCCAGCTTATGCGTCTTAGACCGCGGCGGAGGATCATCCTCACGGAAATATTGTGCCCGCCATGCGGCATTGCGCAATGCCTCGGCCGGATCTTCGCCATTGACCCCGTATTTCCAGGTGGGTCGATCGCCGTACAGGCTTTTGAGGATATGGTCTTCAACCTCAGAGGGGTTCATGCCAGAAAAGAAATCCCATGCATTGTTATATTCCCGCACGTGATCTATGCAAAACCAGTAATGATCAGATAAGGATCTGTCCTTAGGGGCTTTATGCTCCCCCTGTGCCCGGCAACCCGGCATATCACAGGCACGGGGCTTGGCGGCCGGTTTGTGGGGTTCGGCAAATTCAGGTGATTTCGGTTTTAACTGTATTTTCGGCATATCTTTCCATTATGATGATTTCTGGGCGTTACGGCAATCATTTGGATATAAAAACGGCGAAAACAATGGCGTTGGCGGAAGAGATCAAAGCGCGGGTGATAGAGGCAGTTGCCCCAGAGGTCATTGAGGTCATCAATGAAAGCCATAAACACGCCGGACATGCCGGTGATAATGGAACGGGGGAGAGCCATTTTCGAATCATTGTGGTATCAACACGGTTTGAAAACCATGCGCGTCTTGCACGCCATCGTATGATTAACGATGCTCTGGCACCTGTCTTTCAAAAAGGGCTTCATGCCTTGTCAATTCAGGCTTTTTCGCCATCAGAATATAAATAAATCAATTTATTAGTCCGATCTAAAATACAACACATGGTTGTATTGATCCTATATTCGTATATCATGGCGAGTACGTTAATATGTTTTGTTGCAACGCCATAAGCATACA
>CAZZGO010000160.1:0-2340 GCA_964654245.1 uncultured Pseudobdellovibrionaceae bacterium
GATGATCCGAAGGCCGAGTTGATGAAAGTGTTTAAACTGACGGAAATTCAGGCCGAAGCGATTTTAAATATGCGGCTTCGTTCGCTTCGCAAGCTCGAAGAAATGGAAATCAAAGGGGAGCATGATAGTTTATCCAAAGAACGGGATGAGCTGGAAAAACTCATCGGCTCCGAAGCGCGTCAATGGACACGGATCAAAAAACAGGTGGCCGATCTTCAGAAAATGTTTGGTGCGGATACGGATTTGGGCAAACGCAGAACCCGTATCGGCAAAGTGCCGGGTCCGGTCGCGATTGAGGCATTGGAAGAAGCCTTGAGCGTGAAAGAACCCATTACCGTGATCTTATCCGCCAAAGGATGGATACGCGCGATGAAAGGCCATGGGCATGATCCCAAGGAATTTAAATATAAAGAGGGCGATCGCGGCGGATTTGTCATTGAATCCCAAAGTACGGATAAAATTTTGATTTTCGGAAGCAATGGTCGTTTTTACACTATCGCCGGTGATAAATTGCCACCGGGTCGGGGCTTTGGGGAACCGGTACGATTGATGGTAGATCTGCCCAATGATGCCGACGTAGTGGATGTCGAAGTCTATGACCCAAATGTGCGCTTGATTGTGGCCGCAGATGACGGGCGCGGGTTTATTGTCAAGATGACGGATGTACTGGCGCAAACCAAAAACGGAAAACAAGTCCTCAACGTCGAAGGAAAAACCGAAGCGCGTCTATGCCGTCCCGTGGCCGAAGGGCATGATCATGTCGCGATTATCGGGACGAACCGGAAAATGCTGGCCTTTAAGCTTGAGGAAATACCCGAAATGGCCAAGGGCAGGGGCGTCATTCTTCAGAAATATAAAGATGCGGGTGTGGCGGACATCAAAACCTTTAATCTGAAAGAAGGTTTGTCCTTTAAATACGGTACTGGCGAAACGCAAGTACCGGACATCAAGCCATGGATTGGCACACGCGCTGATGCGGGCAAATTACCGCCCAATGGCTTTCCGAAGAGTAACCGATTTTTTTAATCAGAATTTTGCTGGGTCAGGTTCGTGGGGCAATGCTTGTCTGGGGCCGCGACGATCAGGCGTTCCGTGGTTAGAAGCAATGGCCAGAAAGAATCCCTGGGTTATCGGATCTTTGAAAGACATTTTGAGTGATCCATCCCGCTCCCAGGATGTATGCACAGCGTCATCACCAATACCACTGGTTCTCCCGAGTGCTTCGGCCTTTTTTAGCCATTCCTGAGGGGAATATGCGAGCTCTTTTCCTATCTGGTAAGGGGGGGCATAATCAAATTTTCGAATGATCTGAAATGAAAAATGAGGCTCTCGACCGCTGAAGCGATTAAATAACTGCTCAAGCTTAGATCCCAAAAGTGTTGAAAGATAAATTATACCATCCATGAGGTGAGTATAGATTGAATCCCTTAAGAAAACATTAGGGGAAATCAACACTTCCGGATGACTTCTGATACAGGCGTTTTTCCTGAACTGTCTGGGATTTGACGGCCTGCGTGCTTCGGTTGGCGCCTTCTTGAACGGTCAATTCCTTGCGCAAAAGAATGATCGATACGCGCCGATTTTTGGCATCGCCTGGTTTATCTCCCACCAGATGGTCGGTATCGGCTTTGCCGACAACGTTATTAATTCGTTTGGCGGGAAGCCCGGCTGATTGTACCACGCGGCGCGAGGCATTGGCGCGGTCTGAGGATAATTCCCAGTTCGTATAATTTGCCCCGGCACTATAGGGGGATGAATCTGTGTGGCCACGAATAGAGATTTCATTGGGCATCGGGATAATAACCTTGGCAACCTGTGCCATCAGGTTTTTGGTGCGGTCATACATTTCGGCACTTCCCGACGGGAACATGGGTTTGCCTTCCTGATCGACGATTTGAATACGAAGCCCTTCGGGGGTCATATCCATCATCACGTTTTTTGCCAGATCCTGTAATTCAGGCGTGGCCTGCATGGCGGATTTAATCTCGGCTTCGGCTTGTTTAAAACTTTCTTCTTCGCGCGCGCGTAATTCCTCACGGAGTTTTTCTTCTTCAATTTCCGAGGGGTCTGCACCGGGGCGAAGCGCGGGGTCGGTTTCCGCTGGTGTGGATATGGGCTGTGTATCACGCACCATCGCCCCATCGGGTGAAATCGTCAGTCCCCCCATCACGCCGCCCGCACCGCTTTTGCTTTCCGCGATTTTGGGATTGGGATCAAAATAATCGGCAATCCCCATTTTTTGTTCATCTGTTGTGACATTCAACAGCCAGAGCAAAAGGAAGAACGCCATCATCGCCGTCACGAAGTCGGCATATGCCACTTTCCACGCACCGCCATGGT
>CAZZGO010000161.1:0-2337 GCA_964654245.1 uncultured Pseudobdellovibrionaceae bacterium
AGACTGGGGCTATGATGAGATTAACTTAAACTGTGGATGCCCGTCAGAACGCGTACAAAAAGGCGCGTTTGGTGCCTGCCTGATGGCGGAGCCAGATACCGTCGCCAAGGGGGTTAAGGCCATGATCCGCGCCGTCTCCATCCCCGTTACGGTGAAGTGCCGCATTGCCATTGATGACGAAGAGGACGTGCCGTTTTTAACCCGGTTCATTGACCGCGTCTCCGGCGCGGGATGTCAAACCTTTATCATCCATGCCCGCAAGGCGTGGCTCAAGGGGCTCTCCCCCAAAGAAAACCGGGAAGTGCCCCCGCTTCGCTACGATATTGTCCGGGACATGAAATCCCGATACCCGCATCTGAATATCGTTGTGAACGGGGGCATTACCACCGTGCCCGAGATATCTGACCATTTAAAACATGTGGACGGTGTGATGATCGGGCGCGAGGCCTATCAGAACCCGTGGATTTTATCCGCGATTGGCACTGAATTTTTTGGTCATGAATCACCTTCCAAACAGGATATCGTGGCACGTATGACCGACTATACCGCCCGCTTGCACCAAGACCATGGCGTGCCCGTTAAATCCATCACCCGGCATATGCTCACCCTCTTTCAAGGCGAGCGCGGGGCCCGCGCCTGGCGCCGCGCCCTAAGCACAACCGCGCATGTGGAAGGTGCCACGGAACAGGTCATCACGGATGCCTTAGCCGCCATTCCAACATTATAAGTCCGCTGAAGTATTATTCATCTAAATATAGATTGACATAGTTAAGTGTCTTTGATTATTTTACGAAATATATAGGTACGATATAATCCACTCTTAGAAAAGAAATACAAATTCTATGACTTCGCTCTTACGTGATTTTGGTATTGCCGTTAAACAGGATCCTCTTACAGGTTCGCTGACTCTTACCCTTCCGGCAGACAGAACAATTAAATTAGTGTTAGGCAAAAACACAAAAATCAACGTGGAAGAACCTGAAATACTTTCAACGCCAGCGGTTATACGGCCGAACAATACCCCACAGATGAGAGAGCTTAGAGGCAACTGGCAACAAGGCCCCACTTCTCCTGATAACGGTGCCCCTTTAGCCTTTCTTCCTGTTAGTCTTGGCATTCAAGGTTTTGTTGATTTTGCCAAAGCTCGCCAGAAAATTGCCGAATGGAATAAGAACGGGGAAGATAATGTTCGCTTGCCTTCTGGGGCAGAGCTTTCTGCTATTCACAACCATATGTTAGCCATCGGTGGTATCGCGGAAAATAGCCTACCTATAAGCGGTGTCGATAAATATGGGTGCTATTGGTCATCAGACACAACAGGCAACGGATTGCCCGTTTGGCACACCTTGGTCAACCCCAAAGCTTTAACCGGAACACCCGACGATCGAAATCGCCATGTACGCGCATTACTCGTTCGCGAAATAAATCCCGGATAGTCTAGGCAGGCTTTTAATAACTTCCGGCAAGCCTTCTCTCTTTTATGCATTATGTAAATAATAAAGCAGAGCCATCGGCTCCTCATCATGTCATACAGATCCGCAAATTTGCAAATTTGAGAAAAGAATTGATAAAGTCATGAAAGCCTGTCGGAATAGACAGGCGTGATTTGTTTTTTCAAGACCCACCTTTAGAACGCGACAATGCACTGGCAACGATTAGACAGGGATAACACACTCAAGGTGATCAACAGCGTGAAAAGCGCGTCTGATCCCGGGTTAATCGTGGCCGGCACCAGTGAAGTCGCCAGTGCGCGGCTTATGTTTTATGACGGCGTATCGTTGTTTAAGGTCACAAATTTCGCGTCCCTGCCCTCGTTTACATTTGAATATCTGGGCGATGGCACGTTCTTTCAATATCTGGATGGTACGGAAACACCCATTTACGCCGTGAATGATAAAGGTGCCCTGCGCCTGACGGCGGGATCGGTGATCGATTATCTGGCTTTTTTCTTCTCCCACGTCACGGGCGAAGACGGGGATGAAACCTTGTTGGTCAAAAACCCGCACGATATGCCGATGCTGGATTCGCTTGATCCCGGTGCCTATGACGCCGTGATACGCGGGCACCAACCGGCGCAGGTCAAAGATCAGGATGATGGCGGCTTTGTGGTGGATGCCGATATTTATGATTCAGGGCAATTATCGCGCGCCCAAATTGCGGTCTCCCCTTCAGGGCGGGTCGTGATTCTGGCGCGTAAGATGATCCTGCAAAGTGTGGCACGCGGTCTGGAATCAGAACATTATCTGGCTTAGAATGACAAAACGGAGTTTGGGACGTGAATAAGGATTTATCAGGCGCATTCGGAGACAAGGGGACAAAGGTCAACGCCATCGCCTA
>CAZZGO010000162.1:0-2286 GCA_964654245.1 uncultured Pseudobdellovibrionaceae bacterium
ATTGCGGAGTAATTCTGAAGGGGTTGCCAAAAATTCCTTGCATATGACGGGTCAGGCGATTGATTTGCGGATGCCAGGTTATTCTTCCCACAACATACGGTCTCTGGCCGTGAGCCTGAAGGCAGGCGGTGTTGGGTATTACCCCAAAAGCGACTTTGTCCATATGGACTCCGGCATTGTCCGGGAGTGGTAATTTTTTCAACGAATGGTGCGCGGGGCTTTAGATGGACATGCTGGCTCAAAGTCTGGCGGTTTTGACCGCACCAGCCAGTCTTTTTTTCATACTGGGTTTTTTTGCCGCGTATTTTCGGTCTGACTTAAGCTTCCCTGAATCAATCGGCAAGGCCATGGCCATTTTTCTGATGGTGTCGATTGGACTTAAGGGCGGGGTGTCGCTCTCGCAATCGTTGGAACAGGTCAATGCCGTGATGATTTATGCCTGCCTGATGGGGCTGGCGTTAAGTTTCATGATCCCGGTGTTGGCCTATGGGTTTTTGAATTTAACGACACGGCTTGAGATGCCAGACCGGGTGGCGGTCGCGGCACATTATGGGTCGGTCAGTGTGGTGACCTTTGTGACCGCCATGACGGTGCTAGAGGAAATGGGCATTGATTTTAGCGGTTACATGTTGGCGGTGATGGCCTTGATGGAAGCCCCGGCCATTTTAAGCGCGCTGTATTTATATCGGCGCGCCTTGGCGCGTGCGGGCGAAACAGAACGTTCCGCAGATCAAGGGCATCTTTTACGAGAGATTTTTTTCAACGGCAGTATCGTGTTGATTGTTGGGTCGTTTTTGATTGGTGTGTTTATCGGTCAAGAGGGGTTAAAGCCGATCAGTCCTTTTTTCATGGATCCGTTCCGCGGCGTGTTGTGTTTGTTTTTGCTCGATATTGGTCTTCAGGCGGCGCGACGTTTACGTGAATCCAAAGGGGCGATGAAAATCTCGCTGGTGGCCTTTGGGGTCTATATGCCGATCTTAAGTGCCGTGATCGGCGCGTTGGCGGGGGCCTGGATTGGCCTTTCGGTGGGGGATATTGCCTTGCTGGCGACGTTATCGGCGAGTGCGTCGTATATCGTGGTGCCGGCGGCCATGCGGCTGGCCGTGCCCGAAAGTAACCCGGCCATTTACATGACCTTGTCCTTGGCAATTACATTTCCGTTTAACATTATTGTAGGAATTCCTTTATATATCAACTTGGCGGAATATGTTTCCGGCTGGATACAATAAAGGATTATTCACGTGATTTATGTGGCTTTGGGGGCGAATTTACCCTCACGCTTTGGTGAACCGGTGCAGACGCTGACACGGGCGCTCAAGGACATGACGGATCACGGCATCCACGTGATGGCGAGGTCGCGTCTGTGGGGGACGACGCCGGTGCCGCCCGATCCGGCGCAACCTGATTTTATCAATGCTGTTGTGGCCGTGCAGACATCTCTATCCCCGGAAGATTTGATGGGTGTTCTGCTATCGATTGAAAAAAAATGTGGGCGGGTGCGTTCTGTGCCCAATGCCGCGCGGCTTTTGGATTTAGATCTGATTGCCTATCACGATCTTCAGATGATAACCCCGTTGGTTACCTTGCCGCACCCGCGCCTAAGCGATCGTGCCTTTGTCTTAAAACCGCTGGCGGATATTGCCCCGGACTGGTGCCATCCCGTAACGGGCGAGAGCTTATCTGTCTTGATATCCCGTTTGCCACCTGAACAAATGGCGGTGCCGCTTGGGCACGGGTGGCGCGATGATTAAAATAAACCTGCGTTCATCCCCGATGATCATGGGCGTGTTGAATGTCACCCCCGATAGTTTTTCGGATGGGGGGCAGTTTTTATCCCCTGAATCAGCCATCTCTCAAGGCCTGTTGATGGCAGAAGACGGGGCGCGGATTATTGATGTGGGCGGGGAGTCAACCCGTCCCGGTGCCGTCTCCATCACACCAGAAGAAGAGCGCGCGCGCATTTTACCCGTGGTCAAGGCACTCTCGGCAAAAGGGATTTGCGTGTCCGTGGATACACGTCATGCAGGGACAATGGCAGAAGCCCTTGAGCATGGCGCGTCTATGATTAACGACATCACGGCCTTGACGCATGACCCGTCAGCGATGGAGGTCATCCGCACCTATCGCCCGATGGTCTGTTTGATGCATATGCAAGGCACCCCCCAGACCATGCAGAAAAACCCGGTATATGCGGATGTGGTGACCGACGTTTTTGAATTTTTAAAAAACCGTATTACGGCGTGTCTATTGGCCGGTATTGAACCGGATATGATCTTGGCTGACCCG
>CAZZGO010000163.1:0-2283 GCA_964654245.1 uncultured Pseudobdellovibrionaceae bacterium
CCCCATGAAAAACCCCGCCGAGCCGCCGGATAATAACGTGGGTACCGAAAATATGTTGCAGTCTATATTGCAACATTTATATACCCTTCATCGCACGGAAATTGATCTATCGCTGGAACGCCTGCCGTCTCTCCTGCACACATTGGGAAACCCCCATCTTCACTTACCGCCCGTCATTCATGTGGCGGGCACAAACGGTAAAGGTTCAACCTGTGCGCTGTTACGCAGTCTGCTTGAGGCGCACGGATACCGCGTTCATGTGGCCACATCACCGCACCTCGTTAAACCACATGAACGAATCCGGCTGGCCGGGGAACTGATCAGCTCTGAACATTTGTTGCAGGTTCTTCAGGAAACACTGGCCGCCGTGGGCGATAACCCCATCACGTTTTTCGAAGCGTTCATGGCCGCCAGTTTTCTGGCTTTTGCCCGAACCCCGGCTGATTTTTGCCTGCTTGAAACCGGCATGGGGGGGGCGGCTGGATGCCACGAACGTCGTCCCAAACCCTGTATGCACCCTTATCACGGCCATATCACTGGATCACCGGGAGTTTTTGGGGGAAACCTATGCCCAGATTGCCCGGGAAAAAGCAGGGATCATGAAGCCCGGCGTGCCGTGCGTGATCGGGTATCAATATCCTCTATCTCTGGCCGGAGGTGTCATGGATGTTTTCCAAGATATATCCCGTCAGTTATCCCCCGTCTCACCCCTGTATCGCGGGGGGGCAGAATGGCGCGTTGAACCGGAAACGGATCGTTTCAGGTTCATCTTCGAGTCATCTGAATCGATTTTGACTCTGCCGGGTTTGCTAGGGCTCCATCAAATATATAACGCCGGGAACGCCCTGGCCGCATATCATGTCATTCTGAAACACAAAAACGTGTCACCCTTGCCGGATGAAAATCTATCCACAGCCTTACGCCGGGTTGATTGGCCGGGACGTCTTCAAACCCTGCCACGAACTCATGCCTATTATCAGCACCTGCCCCCCGGGGCGGAGATCATTATTGATGGGGGGCATAATGACAGCGCGGGCGTCGTGCTGGCCGAACAAGCACGCCAATGGAAAGAATTAGACCCTGATCGCCCCTTGCATCTGGTGGTGGCGATGATGGCACGAAAAAACCCCCGGGAATTTCTCTCGCCGCTTCTTCCCTATGCCGAAAGTGTAACTGTGACCACGTTGCCGGGCGAAAAGGGGGGTTACACCGTTCAAGATCTCGCGCGTTTAGTCTCTGAATTAGGATTTAAAACCTTATATCAGGCAGAAACACCGACGCTGGCACTTCAGAACCCGGTTTTTTATTCGGGGACACCCCGTATATTAATGACCGGATCGCTGTATTTAATCGGGCAGATACTCGCCACTGCCTGAAGAATGCCCTGATTACGCCTTGATCGCGCAAGAATTGAGGGCTACACGTAACAGAATGAACAAAGGAGAGAATCCATGGCGCAAAATGTGGCTCTGATTGATGATGACCGCAATATCCTGACCTCGGTGTCGATGGCCCTCGAAGCTGAAGGGCTCAAGGTCAAAACCTATAATGACGGCGAAGAGGGTCTCAAAGGCGTAACAGAAACCCCGCCAGATCTGGTCGTACTCGATATTAAAATGCCCCGTATGGATGGCATGGAAGTCTTGACCAAATTGAGGGAAACATCGTCTATTCCCGTGATCTTCCTCACCTCAAAGGATGATGAAGTCGATGAAATTGTCGGGCTTCGGATGGGGGCGGATGATTATATCACCAAGCCATTTTCCCAGCGCCTGTTAATCGAACGTATCCGCGCCCTGCTTCGCCGTCAGGAACTCTCCCAGAAAAAGGAAGAGCCCAAGGCAGAACAGAAAATTGTGCGCGGGGATCTGGGGCTTGATGATTCCCGGCACTTGTGCACGTGGAAAGGCAAACCCGTTAACCTGACCGTGACCGAATATTTGCTGGTCAAGGTTCTGGCACAGCGTCCCGGGCATGTTAAAAACAGAGACCAGTTGATCGATATGGCCTATGGTGAGAATATCTATGTGGATGACCGCACCATTGATTCGCACATTAAACGTGTGCGCAAAAAATTTAAGGCCGTGGATGATGATTTCGATCAAATCGAAACGCTGTATGGCGTGGGATATCGCTATAAAGAATAGAGCCTGCGCAGGTAGGCCTCTCTTTTTGTGCACTGGGCGGGGGATGGCATGATCCCTCGGAATTTACCGCGCCTCGATGTACAAGGTCTTTGGAAAAGGCTGACCCCCAGCCGCTGGGACCCGGAAACCGGCGGCA
>CAZZGO010000164.1:0-2269 GCA_964654245.1 uncultured Pseudobdellovibrionaceae bacterium
CCTGTGTCATCCAGCTACGTATCACGGAAACGGTTTCCTGTGGGTAGGCATTGACGATGTCTTCCACCTTTTTAACGGCAGAGGCTTTGACTTTACCCTCCACGCTTCGGACGTTAATCAAGCTATCTTCCTGTGCACCCGGGTTTGATCCTGAACTGAAGTCAATATTATCGCCGCCCATCGACGGCCCCGTGAGGGCAGGGCTGGGTGGCCGCGCCATCAGCAAATCTGCCTCCATATCGGGATCTGTCTTATTCCCGCTTGAGGCCAGCAACCGGCCCACCATCGGCTGGAGCACCAGCAGAACAACCAAAATGATCATCACGGCAACGGTCAGGATTTCTGCGGCATCCAGTAAGCGGTTTTTATCAAACCCAAATAGACTATCACTCAGAAGCGAGTCATCTGTGGTTTCGATTTCCGCGAATTTCATGTTGATGACTTCGAGGGTATCTCCGCGTTCTGCATCAAACCCAATCGCGGAACGTACAAGGGCAGCAATCTGATCAAGTTCTTTGTCGCTCCGGGCTTCATATACTTTTTCGCCCTGTTCATTGGTGGTGTAGGTGCCATCGACTAACACAGCAACCGATAAGCGTTGAACCTCGCCCGTTTCACGCACGGTGCTGGTTACTTTTTTGCTGACCTCAAAATTGGTTGTTTCTTCAATCCGGTTGCCTTCGGCGGTGGGTTTTTCATCCAAAAACAGCTCGTTCGTTTGCGCGGGCAGATTATTTTCCGCACTGACATTATTGGCCACGCCATCGCGTTCCGTGTTGCGTTCTTCCACCGTTTGGGTGGATCTGGCGACCTGACCTTCGGGGTCGAATTTTTCTTCGCTGGTGGAGACCCGGTCAAAATTCAACTCTGCCGTGACATTTGCCCGAACACGCCCATATCCAACGCTCCGCCCCACCAGATCTTCGATGGATTGCGTGACCCGGCGTTCATAGTTGAGGCGCATCTCGTCGGCTTTGATCGATGCCAGCGTGGTGTTTTCGCCCCCGCCGCGCGCCAGAAGGTTACCATTCTGGTCGATAATGGAAACACTTTCCATCTTCATTTCCGGTACCGCCGACGCAATCAAAGACTGAATGGCGGCAATTTGTTCGGCTTCCAGACGCTTGCCCGATTTTAATCCCAGTGCGACGCTGGCACTTGAGCTTCGCGTTTCCCGGCTGAATAATTCACGCTGAGGCAAAACCAAATGAACACGTGCACTTCGAACGGGATCCAGGGTAGAGATCGTGCGCGATAACTCACCTTCAAGCGCACGTACCTGATTGAGATTTTGTACCGCGTTGGTCGTGCCAAACCCGGTTTCCTTGTCGAAAATTTCATATCCCATCGATCCGCCATTGGGCAGGCCGGCTTCGGCTAAAAGCATACGCGCTCTGCCGACTTCATTATCCGGGACATTCACGCGTGTGCCGTCGGGAGATATTTGATACTTGATCTGGGCTTCCTCAAGTTTGGCCGCAACAGCACTGGAATCCAAAGACGACAGATCGTTGTAGAGCAAACTCATTGAGGGCGCGGCCAAACGCGTCGAAACAAAGATAAAAAATACTAAGAGCGCGAGCATAATGCCGCCCATGATCCCCAGACGCGCCGCGCCTAATTGTTTCAAGGTATCCAGAAAGCTATTCACGTGTTCGCCCGATCCCTTTGTCGTTTATATTCATGCAAAAACCTTTCCACGGAGATCCCTGTTTGGGGTGGGGTGGGAAAGGCCTGTTGTAATGTTATGACGAATCAGTATCGCCACACATTAACCATTATAAACGTTTTTTAACGCTTTTTCCATGATGTATGGGCGTTATCGGCATAAAGTCTTAAAATTTTTATCTTTTTAAGAGCTGAGGGTGCCTGAGACAACGGACACAGCTTCCTGACGATAGCGTCGCAGATGTGTCGATCTTAAGGCATCGGGGCCGAATTTCTGGAGCATGGTTTTCCATGAAGCAAGCTCTTCGGCACTTAACCCATAATATTGGCAGGCTGATTCATCGGTCATGATTCCTGTTTCAATCGCTTTGACGACCGCCATTTTACGCGATTTGACCCAACGTGCCGTATTGGCCGGGGGTAGGATCAACCCATTGTTATTGTTAGATAAAATTATTTTTTTCATAGACATACTCATGATCGTTACGCGAAATGAATTCCCCCGGGTTCGCCAGAGAATATATTCATTATCCGAATAATCTTTTAACATAGTCCTAACGGGTGAGGTTTCGGGGTAAAAAAGCCAAAACGACTCGAGGGG
>CAZZGO010000165.1:0-2086 GCA_964654245.1 uncultured Pseudobdellovibrionaceae bacterium
CGATTATGCGTAAGAGCCGATCCGTTTTTCCAACATTACATTTCATGATTTTATCTTTCAGGTTTGATGTTGTGTGAATTGATCAAATGACCGGAGTGCATCGGCGGCATACATAAGGGATGGACCACCACCCATGTGATACGCTCGATGATAAGGGTAAATTTGTATCGGTCAGTCATTTTCTACTTTCCTGTGCAATTTATATCTTTCGATATTTTGCAATAATCTCATCCGTAATGGTTTTTCTGCACAGTAAAAAATTCCCTAAATCTTCATCAACATTTTTTACCAGGCGCGTTGCAAAAAAAAGAGGCTTGCTGGATGGGCGCTGAACATATCCAATCCACCACCCGATGTGATTTCCACCCTGCTGCGTCCACCCTGTTTTGCCGTAGATATTTCCATCGCGCATGAAATCTTTAACCACATCCATGGATGATTGTGAGAATGGCAGTTCATTTTTATGGAGTTTCACCAGCATTTTAATCTGCTCCTTTGGCGACACGCCCCAATCACCATAAACCCAGAAGTTGCCATCCTTGCCGTTATCTATGTCGCCGTTTCCCTCATAATTCGCCCATGCCAGATAACGCTTATAAGTTTCCTTGTCTATGCGGCTAGTCAGAGCTTCATAGACCCAGACCGTGGAATTCTTGAACGCATCGCTGAAAATTGTGTCCTTGTTCCAAACAGGCAGCATTCTCTCTTGCCCATCCCATTTGAAAACTTCATCCGCTTTTGTTGCTCCCACATCAAGGGCGATGAGAGAATGAAAAATTTTAAATGTTGAGGCGGGAAGCGTTTGAATTTCTGCATCTTTCTTATCGGTTTTAAACCACCGATCTACCGCTAGATCATAGAGGGTGGTGCTGCCAGTCACTCCACATTTTGAAAATGCGTCTTGTTCCTTTGCGTGAGCATTTGGGGGGCATAGGCTTAAAATAGTCCCTACCAAAAATACTATCAGTCGTGCATTCATTTTTCACCTGCGCTGTTCTTTAGTTTGTTTTGCTTACTGCCGCTTCAATCTTTGCAATATCGATTTTTTTCATGGCCCTCAAGGCCTAAATGCACGTTTTGCAATTTCCTGATCTTTATGGGTTAAATTTTATCGACAGGTATTTTTACATACTGAACACCATCAGTTGCCTGCCCGAACGTGCCGCCGCGCAGATTAACTTGAATAGATGGTAACAGAAGTTTTGGCACTTCCTTGCCATGATCGTCCTTATTACGTTTCGTCACGTACTGCTCTTTGGTAACACCTTCATGGACACGAACATTGGCGCGTTTTTGTTCACCAATCGTTGCCATGCATTGTGGTGCGCGCGATCCGTTGGGTGGATAATCATGACCAACATACATACGGTAGTCTTCAGGTAGGTTCAAAAGCTTACGGGATGATTCGTAAGAGTCGTCTGCACTTCCGCCAGGGAAATCACATCGTCCTGTACCAACATCGGGCAGGAACATAGAATCGCCAACAAAGACAGCGTCCCCAATAATATAGCTTGTATCCGCTGGCGTATGGCCTGGCGTGTGAATAATATGTGCTTCAAACGGGCCAACCGTGAAAGGCTCATCATCCGCAAAGGTATGGTCAAATTGATAACCATTCGTTGGCGTATCAGCTTCGTTGTGGAAGATCGGCTCCCAAGTTTCCAGCACTTTTAAGATGTGCTTGCTGATGGCGGACTTGCCGCCCAGCTTTTCTTTGATATAGGCAGAACCTGTCAGGTGATCGGCGTGGATGTGGGTTTCAAGCACCCATTGTACTTCCAGCCCTTTCTTCTGAATGAAGTCGATCACGCGGTCGGCGGAATCGGTTTTTGTGCGGCCCGAATGAATATCGTAATCCAGCACCGTATCAATGACCGCGCAGCGTTTATCTGTGTGACCATCGGCATAGACCACATAACTCCATGTCGCCGTCACTGGATCAAAAAAGCCACGTACATCGGGTTTTAGGTTTTGGTTCGTCATAGGGCACCTCCTTGATGCAAGAAAAGTCTGTCAATCAGCATATAAACAGCGAGTGTCGCCGTAATGGATGCAAAAATTATTTTGGCGGTGCGTTCTGGTATAA
>CAZZGO010000166.1:0-2057 GCA_964654245.1 uncultured Pseudobdellovibrionaceae bacterium
ACCCAAGATCCGGTCACCATCAACGCTTATCAATATGATTGTGTATGTAATGGGTTTGAACTCTGCTCTGGGGCGATCCGTAACCACAAACCCGAGATCATGGAAAAGGCCTTTGCGATTGCCGGATATGCCAAAGACGTGCTGGAACATAAATTCGGCGGGATGCTGAATGCGTTCCGGTTTGGCGCCCCCCCGCATGGCGGCTGTGCGTTTGGCATTGACCGGATTGTGATGTTGCTGGCCAATGAACCGAACCTGCGTGAAGTCTATGCTTTCGTCATGAACGGTCAGTACGAAGACCAGATGATGAGCGCGCCATCCGACATCACCGAACAGCAACTCAAGGATCTTCACATTCGCCTTAATCTGCCCAAGAAGGTCGAAGCGGCGTAAGTCAGAACTATAATAATTTCCGCGTCTCCGCGCCTCTGTGGTTAAAAACCGGCTGGGGTAACATGCTTTTTGCGTTACCAAACCTTCAACCGCCCCAAAACTTATCCACAGCTTTGTCTGACAATGTCTTGGCCGGATCGGGCTGTATATGAGAGAATTCAAAATCATGAATCACCAGAGTCTCTTAGCTCTGGTGCTTGATGTCAGAGTATAACGGGGAAACACGCTTACAACGCATAAAACGGCCGTTTTCAGGGGCTCTTCGGAATTTTCAGGATTCCGTTTCCTTGGAAATCTACATAGAATCACATTTACGGCCTTTTTCACGGAGGTTCAAAAAGAGTCACATGATCAACATTCGAATCCAAACACCAGAGGTACAAAAATTGTCTCCAAAAATTACGGTTGTCGGTGTCGGCGGCGCAGGCGGTAATGCCGTCAACAATATGATTTCTTCCGGCCTTGAAGGGTGCAGTTTCGTTGTCTGCAACACGGACGCACAGGCACTTGAGGGGAGTTTATGCGAAGACCGTCTTCAACTCGGCACGCACGTGACCGGGGGGCTGGGCGCAGGGGCTCGGCCAGAGGTCGGTAAAAAGGCCGCCGAAGAAAGCCTCGATGATGTCATGGGCTATCTGGAGGGGTCGAATATGGTGTTCGTGACCGCCGGTATGGGCGGGGGCACCGGAACGGGTGCCGCGCCCGTGATCGCCAAGGCGTGCCGCGATTCCGGCATTTTGACCGTCGGCGTGGTGACCAAGCCGTTTCATTTCGAAGGATCAAACCGCATGCGCATGGCCGAAGCCGGCATTGCCGAAATGCAGCAATATGTGGATACGTTGATCGTCATCCCGAACCAGAATTTGTTCCGTGTGGCCAATGAACGTACCACCTTTGCCGAAGCCTTCCGCATGGCGGATAGCGTGCTTCAATCCGGGGTGCGTGGCGTGACCGATCTCATGGTGATGCCCGGTCTGATCAATCTTGATTTTGCTGACATCCGCTCCGCGATGCTGGAAATGGGTAAAGCCATGATGGGTACGGGCGAAGCCGAAGGCGAACGCAGAGCGATCGAGGCCGCCGAAGCCGCCATCAATAACCCGCTTCTGGATGATGTGACCATGAAAGGCGCGCGCGGCGTGATTATTAATGTCACCGGCGGTGCCGACATGACGTTGTTTGAGGTGGATGAAGCCTGTAACCGCATCCGCGACGAAGTTGACCCGAACGCCAATATCATTTTCGGCTCGACATTCGATGACAAACTCGAAGGCCGTATGCGCGTGTCTGTTGTGGCCACCGGGATTGATGCCGAATCCATGCAAAAACAACCTCCCCAAACCCAAGCGGGAAGCGGGGTGCGCGTGACATCCGCGGGAAAGATCCCGGGCACGCAGACGGCCGCTTTGCCGCCTGAACGTGCCCGTCCGCATACTGATACCATCCATGCGGCCACTATGGCGGCGCGGGCGAACTTGCCCGGACGTCCGCCCATGACGCCGATGGCGCCCACGTATCCGGCGGCGTCTTATGCGCCGGCTCCGGTCACGGCCAAGGTGCCTGAACCCGAAGCGGCCGACATGTTTGAACAACCTGAATTCGTTCAGCCTCAGTCCCAAACGGCGCCGTCTAGCCGTGCCTCTATGCATCAGGGATACTTCATC
>CAZZGO010000167.1:0-2055 GCA_964654245.1 uncultured Pseudobdellovibrionaceae bacterium
GCATAGCCGGAGATTTCGGGTGTGGTTATGGGTGGCTATCCCGGCAGATTTTGGTCAAAAATCCCTCTCTGGGCAGGCTGTATGCGATGGATGCCGATAGACGCGCGGTGACAGCCTGTATCAAAAACCTTCAGATGACGCACCCAAATATCGGGGTGAGTGGAATTTGGACAGATTTAACGCACCCAGACCCGCGTCTGCCGATGCTGGACACGATTGTGATGAACCCCCCGTTTCACGAAGGCAAAAAGACAGATATCCATGTGGGACAAAAATTTATTGAAACAGCGCAGAATCACTTAAAGCCCGGGGGACAGATATGGATGGTCGCCAACCAGCATCTGCCCTATGAAGCCATTTTAATGACATATTTTTCACGTGTGATACCCATAGTCGAAAAGAACGGATTTAAAATTTTCAACGCGTGGAAAGAAAGCGCATAACATGACCCCTGAGAATAAATATCAAGGTATCTTTTTAATTCTGGCGTTATTGGTTTTGGCCTGCGGCATCGGGTATGCCAGTACCAATATTTACAAAGGGCTTAGAGAATTCAAAAGTTATGATCGGTTTGTGACAGTTAAAGGGCTCGCGCAAAAAGACGTGGTGGCTGATCTAGTCTTATGGCCGATTTCTTATACAGAAACGGGCAATGATCTCAGCACCCTTCAGGCGACCATGGAAACACGTGGCGCGAATGTGATTACATTTTTGAAAAAATATGGCGTTGCTGATTCTGAAATCGAACTTCAGCAGGTGAATGTTCAGGATTTAATGGCTCAAGGATATCGGCAGGATAATGTCCAGGATTCGAGATATATTTTAACGCAGACTTATATGGTACGCACGCCCAATGTCGAGGCCGTATATAAAGCCTCGCAGAATGTGGGTGAATTGGTCAAACAGGGAATTGTTTTGGCACAGGGAAGTGCGGGACCTACATATCTTTATACAAAACTGAACGACATCAAGCCTGAGATGATTGCGCAGGCAACCCAGAACGCCAGAGAGGCGGCCGACCAGTTTGCCAAGGATTCAGGGCAAAAAGTGGGTGAGATCCGCACCGCCTATCAAGGTATATTCCAGATTTTGGCACGCGATGATACGTATGCTGTATCCGAACCCCAGCAAATGAATAAAACGGTTCGCGTTGTGTCGACGATTGATTTCTATCTCAAGTGATCCCGGATTTATCCCATATTCGCGGGATCATATGGGATCTCGATGGTACGCTGTATCGGTTTGATGATTTGTTTATCAAGGCCTGTAATGTGGCGGCCGCCCGGGCGGCGCAATCGCTTGGCGTGGATATCACGTATGAACAAGCAGTGGCCTTGGCGGTTAAATCCGAAGCCGAGCAAGGTTATTCCCTGCATGGTTTTATTCATGAATATGGCCTGTCTTATGCGCAACTTCACGCCCCATTTCATCAGCATATTGATGAAAAACTGATCCAGAGAAATGACGACTTCATCAAGGCACTTGAATCTGTGAATCTGCCCCATGTTCTGCTGACCAATGCGTCTCGTGACTGGGCAGATAGGGCTTTGTCCCATCTCGGCATGAAACATCTGTTTTCAGATGATCATATTATTCCCATGGAAGAAGTTGATTTTATCCCTAAATCACGCGGCAGGGCAGGGTTTGATAAGGCGGTTTCCTGTTTATCTATGTCCCCAAAGGATATCTTGATTGTCGAAGATTTACCCCGAAACCTGCATATCCCCCATCACATGGGGATGACAACCGCGCTGGTAACCCATGGGGGCGTCCTGCCTGCATTGGATATTCTAGTTGATCTGGTGGTTCATGATGTGATCCAGATTGTGATGTGTCTTCAACGCGCACAAGACAGGAAATAAAAATCTATTTATCCTTTAGGATAGAAGATCCGGGGCCATGAAATGACCCACTTCCGACATCGTCTTCATCCGAAATCAAATATGCGTCTTCATCTTCTATCTCTGGTACGGCTTTGGCGATTTTGACATCTTGCGTATCCGCAAAATTTTTACTGCCGGTGGTAACTTTCATTTTGGTGGGATCATAGACCAT
>CAZZGO010000168.1:0-2037 GCA_964654245.1 uncultured Pseudobdellovibrionaceae bacterium
ACACCCAAAGGTAATAAACCCAACCCAGCCGAGCGCGCCGGAATGCACATGCCCGATGGTCCAATCCGTGTAGTGGGACAGCGCATTCACAGCGCGTATGGACATCAAGGGGCCTTCAAACGTGCTCATGCCATAAAAAGCAAGCGACACAATCATGAATTGAAGCACGGGATCTTTGCGTAATTTATGCCACGCCCCTGATAACGTCATCATGCCATTGATCATCCCGCCCCAGCTGGGCATCCAGAGCATAATAGAAAATGTCATCCCCAATGTTTGCGCCCAGTCAGGCAGAGCCGTATAATGAAGATGGTGAGGCCCCGCCCAGATATAAATAAAAATCAGCGACCAGAAATGAACAATCGACAACCGGTATGAATAGACAGGACGTTCTGCCCGTTTGGGTACAAAATAATACATCATGCCCAAAAAGCCGGCCGTAAGAAAAAATCCGACGGCGTTATGCCCATACCACCACTGGATCATCGCGCTTTGAACACCCGAGGGAAGCGAATAGCTTTTGGCAGATAAGAAATCGATGGGAACATTCAAATTGTTCCCCAAATGCAAGACCGCCACCGTAATAAACCCAACCCAGCCGAGCGCGCCGGAATGCACATGCCCGATGGTCCAATCCGTGTAGTGGGACAGCGCATTCACAGCGCGTATGGACATCAAGGGGCCTTCAAACGTGCTCATGCCATAAAAAGCAAGCGACACAATCATGAATTGAAGCACGGGATCTTTGCGTAATTTATGCCACGCCCCTGATAACGTCATCATGCCATTGATCATCCCGCCCCAGCTGGGCATCCAGAGCATAATAGAAAATGTCATCCCCAATGTTTGCGCCCAGTCAGGCAGAGCCGTATAATGAAGATGGTGAGGCCCCGCCCAGATATAAATAAAAATCAGCGACCAGAAATGAACAATCGACAACCGGTATGAATAGACAGGACGTTCTGCCCGTTTGGGTACAAAATAATACATCATGCCCAAAAAGCCGGCCGTAAGAAAAAATCCGACGGCGTTATGCCCATACCACCACTGGATCATCGCGCTTTGAACACCCGAGGGAAGCGAATAGCTTTTGGCAGATAAGAAATCGATGGGAACATTCAAATTGTTCCCCAAATGCAAGACCGCCACCGTAATAATGAACGCCAGGAAAAACCAGTTGGCGACATATAAATGGGGCTCTTTACGTTTGATGATCGTCATCATAAAGACAATCAAATACGCGACCCATACAATCGTCAGCCAGAGATCTGCATACCATTCCGGCTCCGCATATTCTTTACCTTGGGTCACGCCCAGCACATAGCCCAGCGCGGCCATCACGATAAAGGCCTGATATCCCCAGAAGGTAAAATTCGCCCATGCATCGTTCCACAGACGTGTGCGGCAGGTTCGCTGAATGACATAGTAACTGGTGGCGAACAGCGCATTGCCCCCAAACGCAAAAACCACCCCGGAGGTATGAAGAGGGCGAAGCCGCCCGAAGGTCAGATACGGTTCAAAATTCAATTGCGGGAACGCCATCTGAAGCGCAATCACGAGCCCGACCAACATCCCCACGACACCCCAAAAACAGGTGGCAAGGGTAAAAAATTTGACAATGTCATAGTTATATTCCGTTTTGTCAAAGGCGGGCATGGCCATGTCGTGTATCCTTGAATGTCAAAAATCAAAAAATTCTGATTGAATTATAATAAGTTAGGTTTTTCCGCGTACAGATTTGGGTATTATTAAAACCTTCCGGGGTTTCAACCTTGACTTCGGTCAATTTCAAATGGCAAAAACACAAGTGATGACAGACGAAACCCACCAGATTTCAAGGGCTTTGGCGGCACATACCTTGTTTAAAAATGCCCGGCCTGAGTTACTCACGACCCTTTCCCAGCGGGCGCATATCCAAAAAGCGCCCAAGGGCAAGATTCTGTTCGTTAATCGCGATAAGGCGGATCATTTTTTCTTGATCCTCAAGGGCTGGGTTAAATTATACCGCGAGACTCTGGATGGCACGCAAGCGGTGGT
>CAZZGO010000169.1:0-2022 GCA_964654245.1 uncultured Pseudobdellovibrionaceae bacterium
CATGGCCTTCGCGTTCCGGCAACGCCGAATCGCATAACGCACAGGCCGACATCAACGCCGAGAGTTTTAAGGGATCTTCGAGCACACCGGGCGGAAGCCCCCGGTCTGCCTCCATCGTGTAGGTTCCCAACGAATCAGAGACCCGCGCGCGCCATTCCACCTTGACGGCCGATCCCGGCTCTAGCATCCCGCGCTTACGAGACGAATGCGCCCCATGCACATATCCGGCATGGCGGCCATTTTCTTGGGTCAGCAAGGCCACAATCGCCCCGCCTTCGCCATGCGCCCGCGCACTGAGCACAATCCCGTGATCGGTGAATGATTCCATCTGTTTTTTATATCACAGTAAAAAACGCTTCGCAGACGGGTTTCTTCGCGTTAATAAAAACCATGACAAAAAAAATCGGGATTGCCGGATGTGGTGCCTTGGGGCGGATTGTCGCCAAATCCCTGACACAGGGTCTGGATGGATATCGATTGGTCGGCATCTCTGACCTCACGCCCGCGCCCTTTAATGTGCCGATGATGTCGTTTGCTGAACTGGCTGACGCTTCGGATATCGTGATTGAATGTTTGCCCGCATCGGCGGTTCCGGCACTGGCCTCTGAAGTCTTGAGCCGGGGAAAAATCCTGATGGCCATCTCCTCAGCAGCGTTGATGATCTACCCCGAGATTTTCGACATGGCTCAAAAGTCCAAGGGACGTATCCTGATCCCCTCCGGTGCTATTGCCGGGCTGGACGGGATCATGGCCTTGAGCGTTCATGGCATAGAAACAGCCTTGATTGCGTCTACCAAACCCCCCAAAGGATTTACCGGCGCACCGTGGGTCATTCAGCATAAGATTGAATTGGATCTGATCACCGAAAAAACATTGATCTTTGCCGGATCTGCCCGTGAAGCCGCCCTGGCCTTTCCGGCCAACGTGAATGTGGCCGCTACCTTAAGCCTCGCGGGGATTGGCCCTGATAAAACCAAGGTCGAAGTCTGGGCAGACCCCGCCGCGCCCGGCAATTCACACGAGATTACGGTCAAAGGTAAACACAGCACGCTTCATCTGCGGGTGGATAACACACCCGACCCGGCCAACCCCAAAAGTTCTTTATTGGCGGGATACTCCCTTATTTCCTGCTTGAAAAAGCTCAACCAATCCGTTACCGTATTTTGACATAATGATAAGAGGTGTGTGATGTTGGAAACAAAAGAAAAAGACCCTGTTTTAGCCGCCGCGTTTGCCGAAGCTGAAGAACGCCATGGCCTGATCCGCGTGACCCAAAATGGGCAGAGTGTTTTGATACCCGTGCAACAGATCTCCCAAGACTCACGAAGCGGTACTTCACCTTTGGCAGGGAATCCCTATCAAGGCTTAGCCGAAACGGCGATAACCATCTACGCCCGTAAGCGTGCAGAACTCGGCCTTGCCTAATGCTTCCTGCCCGGCCTTTTTACATGATCCGCCATGGCCAAAGCACGGCCAACGCGCAGGAGTTATTGGCGGGCGGCGGCTGGGATGCAGAACTCACGGATCTAGGCCGCCAGCAGGCAAAAGGCACACATTCGATATTTCAAAACCTAACCGTCAAGCCATCTGTAATAATACATTCCCATCTCATCCGGGCGCGGGATACGGCGCGGATCATCAACGAGACCTTACATCTGCCCCTGCATGAAACCCCGGATGTGGCCGAACATCATGTCGGAGAATGGGAAGGTCAGCCATGGGATACGACGCGCCCTCTACTGGATCAACGGATTGACCCGCCGGGCGGTGAAAGCCACGTGACCTTTCGAAACCGGGTCAAACGCGGTATTACCCATGCCATGACACATTCAGATGACCCTGTTCTGATTGTCTGTCATGGCGGTGTGTTCCGGGGGCTGGGGGATTTATATGGTCTTCGGTTTCACCGGATCGATAATTGTGTGTTGTATCAATTTACGCCCATTGATGCCCCTTTCCCGTGGCAAATTTTACGCCATGGACAGGATGGCCAAGATCACGTGACGCTGGATATCCCCTTAA
>CAZZGO010000170.1:0-2011 GCA_964654245.1 uncultured Pseudobdellovibrionaceae bacterium
ACTGTGCCGCCGGTGACGTTCAACGTACCGCTAATGGTCACGGGTCCACCGATGATGGTACCGGACGCATATTCAGAACCATAGTTCAGATAAAGAGCATCACCACTATCGTTATCAACCCCAAGCAGGGCCAGATTTCGAGCACCACCGCCGCCACCTTCAAGCCAGACATCATAAGACGCATCTGTTGTGTTGCTCATTAAATACCCATTGTTGACTAATAGACCTGTACCCGCCGTGCCACTGGTGATCCAGTTACCGCCCATGTTTAAGGCTGTCGTTGCCGTATGGTTCCCCAAATTGTCCCCAAAGCCAGCGACTGTCGGGTCATTTCTATCGCAGACAATCGCCGTACCGTCAGATTGACACCATCTTCCGGGCGTGGTGATTGTGCCCACTTGCGGGTCTTGTTCCACAAAACCCGTCCCGGCCGCCACGCGCGCATCAACATAGGCTTTGTTCGTGGCATCATTGGGGTCAGTGGCCGTGGCCAAATTGATGATCTTTCCGTTATCCATGTTTAAGATACCGGACACCAGAAGATCTGAGTCTAGCCCACCGAAACCGACATAAACATCATGTCCTGTGCCATATTGTAAAAATAGATTTTCTACAGCAGAAGATGTCCAATCTTTACCCTGTATGTGACGGGTTCTTAATGAGCCATCTCCGTTTTTATTGATATAGGCTTGCCCCCTTAAATCTGTTTCCCCGGTCACATCCAACGTGCCGCCGATTAATGTATTTCGGCCAATTGACGCATCACCCAAACTGTTGAACGTCGTCGCCAACGCACCTGCGGTTGACCCCACACCAATGGTGCCGGATGCATACACATCGAATGTCGTCAGGCCGCCGCCCCATCCCCCGGGTTTGGTGGTGGCAGGTGTGCCGTTAGGTTGAATAGTAACATTTCCGGTTCCATCTACGCGCAGACCTTCGTTATCGGTATCCCCCGATAACCAGTTAGACCCCAGAATTAAATTTCCGCCGGGTCTGATGGACCCCGCATTTTCAAACGCGCCTGTGGTTAAATTGATGTTCGCCATGTTGGCTTCCCATCCGCCGCCGATCCCCAGACGTTGAAAATACATGGCGTTATCCCAGCTTAGAACTCCGCCCCATTTCCCGTCATTGCCGTTAGCATCACGAAGTCCGAGAAGATTGGTATCAAAAATATTTTGACCCGCCATATTCAGGGTTGTTGTGGCCGTATGGTTCCCCAGATTATCTGCCCCGGCAACTTCCCATGTGCCGCCATTACACCGCACCAGTTTATCGGCTGTACCGTCAAAGGCGAACGAATCTGTTTGTGTACACGCGCCGCCGATGGCAACGCCGCTATCCTCGAACTTTACGTTACCCGTGATGTCCAGCGGTGCGCCGGCTTTCCCGGCAATCGTGGCAGTGATTACGCCAATGAAATCCCCGATACCGGTTTGGGAATCAAGGGCAAAGGTGGTGGTGCCGCCGCTATCCTTAACCTCAAGATTTTTGTTGATCTCGGCCACATTCGGGTTGCCTGATTTCAAATTCCAGAGACCGCCGGAATTCGCTTCGGCTTCGGCATAGGTATATCCCAGCACGATATCGTCGGATCCCCCCGCTTTGTTCAGAGCATTGGCAGACGGATACGCGCTACAGATGGTGTTAAAGGTTCTGTCGGGACCGGCCGAAATAATCGCCAGTGCATATCCTGTGTTTGAATTGGCACCTGCCAAGAAATTTGCACCGCCACACGCCGATGTCACTGCCCCGTGATCCCATACGCAATACCCGTACCGTGTATCCCACGGATCGTTCAGTGCCGCGCCCAGCGAGGCCGGCAGATACCCCCCGCCCGTCGGTTTGGGGCTCGCGCCCGCATTTTCAAACGGCACGGGTTCTACAAATCCGTCCGCGTCGCAGTCTCCGTCATTGGCTTGAGAGGTTGCGGCCAAAAGAGAGAGCTTGGCCGAGGCTATCATATTATTCTCAGCGACCGTGCGCTTGGTCACCTCGGACATGGAGC
>CAZZGO010000171.1:0-2007 GCA_964654245.1 uncultured Pseudobdellovibrionaceae bacterium
TGATGATAGGTATTGTTGTTTTTACCCCGGTATTAGAAACGCCGGGGCATGCGTTGGCGTGGGGGGTATGTGCGGCAGGGGTGGTGCAATTAATATGGATGTTTGTCTGCATGCGCCGGGCAAAAATCTCGTTCAATGTGCGTTTACCCCGATTTGATGCGGATATCAAACGGCTGTTTAAATTAATGGGGCCAGGGATTTTGGGGGCAGGGGTCGTGCATATCAACTTGTTTGCCGATCTGATTATTGCGTCTTGGCTTCCGGCGGGATCGATTTCATATTTGTATTACGCGGATCGTCTTAATCAACTGCCGCTCGGCATGGTGGGGATTGCGGTGGGAACGGCCTTGCTTCCCATGCTCTCCAAGGCCTTGGCGGGGGATGAAAAAAGCGAAGCGCATATGTTGTTTAACCGTGCGCTGGAGATCAGTCTGCTTCTTGCGCTTCCGGCGGCGGTTGCGTTGATTGTGGCGGCGGAGCCCATCATCAAGGTACTTTTTGAACGTGGTGAATTCACCGCCACCAATACCGATATGACCGCCAAGGTGTTGATGGGGTATGCAGTTGGGCTTCCGGCCTATATCGCCATCAAGGTATTTTCCACCGCTTTCTGGTCGCGTCAGGATACAATGACGCCGGTCAAGATTGCGATTTTTTGTACACTTTTGAATATCGCGCTCGCACTGATTCTGATTGGCTGGCTGGGAGTGGCGGGGATTGCGCTGGCCACCGGGATAGCGGGATGGGTTCAATTTATCTTGATGAAACGGGGGCTCAAGGATATGGAGACCGCCCAGTTTGATGACCGTTTAAAACAATTTCTGCCGCGGGTTGTGCTGTCGGCATTGGTCATGGGCGGGGTTTTGTTTGGGGTTAATCATGTGGTCGCGCCGATGTATGACATGTCGTCGTTCCATAAATTATGTGCGCTGGGGGTATTGGTAGGATCGGGGTTTGTATCTTATATTCTGTCGGCGGCGTTAAGCGGCGCGCTCAATGTCCGTGATATTCAAAGATATCTTGTTAAAAAGAAATAGAGAGTGAACATGAAGCGTATTTTTTCAGGCATGCAACCCACCAACCGTCTGACACTGGGGAATTATCTAGGCGCGCTCAAGAACTGGGTGAAGATGCAAGATGAACCCGGCACACAATGTATTTATTGTGTCGTTGATCTTCATGCCAACACGACCGGATATAATCCCGGTACCCTAAAAAATGCCACGCGCGAAGTGGCGGCGGCCTATATTGCCGCGGGCGTTGATCCCGAAAAGTCGATTATCTTTGCACAGTCATCTGTACCTGCCCATGCACAACTGGGGTGGATGTTGTCCTGTATCACCCCGCTGGGCTGGCTTAATCGTATGACCCAGTTCAAAGATAAGGCCGGTAAGGATAAGGAAAAAGCCTCTGCCGGGCTTTATACCTATCCCACGTTGATGGCGGCGGATGTATTGCTTTATCACGCGACCCACGTTCCAGTGGGGGATGACCAAAAGCAACATGTCGAATTGATGCGCGATATTGCGATTTCTTTTAATCAACATATTGCCGGGCGTGATTTTTTCCCGGTGCCTGAACCCGTCATCATGGGCGAGGCGACCCGTGTCATGAGTCTGCGTGACGGGACACAGAAAATGAGCAAGTCCGCCGAAAGCGATATGACCCGCATTAACCTGACGGACGACGCCGACATGATTTCGCAAAAAATCAAAAAAGCCAAAACCGATGCGGGACTTGTCCCAGCCAGCGAGGCCGAGTGCGAAGGCCGTCCCGAAGCGCGTAACTTGTTGACCATCTATGCCGCCTTGTCCGATACCTCGCGCGAAGCGGTCATGGCGGAATATGGCGGGCAACAATTTTCGGCGTTTAAAAATGCGCTGTCTGATCTGACGGTGGCCAAAATGGCACCCATCACCGGGCGCATGCGCGAATTGATGGCTGATCCCACGGAAATGGATCGTATTTTGGGGGCATCTGCCGTCAAGGCCAATGATATCGCCGAAC
>CAZZGO010000172.1:0-2004 GCA_964654245.1 uncultured Pseudobdellovibrionaceae bacterium
TTAAGGGGATATCCAGCGTCACGTGATCTTGGCCATCCTGTCCATGGCGTAAAATCTGCCACGGGAAGGACGCGTTCACAGGTTTAAATTCATACAAAACACAATTATCAATCCGGTGGAAACGAAGTCCATATAAATCCCCCAGTCCCCGGAAAACACCGCCGTGACAGACAATTAACACCGGGTCATCGGAATGTTCCATGGCGCGGGAAATGCCGCGTTTGACCCGGCTTCGAAAGGTCACGTGACTTTCACCGCCCGGCGGGTCGATCCGTTGATCCAGAAGAGGGCGCGTCGTGTCCCAGGGCTGGCCTTCCCATTCGCCGACATGATGTTCGGCGACATCAGGATTCTCATACACGGGAAGTTTTAGATATTCATTGATGAGATAGGCCGTGTCCCGCGCCCGCACAAGATGAGAATGGATAATGGCCACCGGCTTGGTGGTCAGGTTTTGAAATATCGAATGCGTGTCTTTTGCCTGCTGACGGCCTAGATCCGTCAGTTCCGCATCCCAGCCGCCGCCCGCCAGTAATTCCTGTGCGTTGGCCGTGCTCTGGCCATGGCGGATCATGTAAAAAGGCCGGGCAGGGAGCATTAGGCTGGCGTAGCTGAGAAGTAGCGCTCAGCAATCAAACGATTCAATTCCAAAACATATTGAACCCCAAAGCCTGTCCGGTCATCCCATCCCGGGGATACGCCCATAATCGGAGTTTGTAAGCAATCACGCGCGGCTTTTTCCGCTGCTGCGATAATAGATGGATCTTGAGCCATCTGGGCAAAAACATCACGGGGGACTTGTTTATTTTGATCCATCACACACCTCTTATCATTATGTCAAAATACGGTAACGGATTGGTTGAGCTTTTTCAAGCAGGAAATAAGGGAATATCCCGCCAATAAAGAGCTTTTGGGGTTGGCCGGATCGGGCGTGTTATCCACCCGAAGATGCAGGGTGCTGTGTTTACCTTTGACCGTAATCTCGTGCGAATTGCCGGGTGCTGAAGGGTCTGCCCACACTTCGACCTTGGTTTTTTCAGGGCCAATGCCGGCAAGGCTTAAGGTGGCGGCGACATTGACGTTGGCAGGAAAGGCCAGTGCCGCTTCGCGTGCCGATCCGGCAAACAGCAAGGTTTTTTCCGTGATACTGGCCAGTTCAATTTGGTGTTGAACCACCCAAGGGGCGCCGGTAAATCCTTTGGGGGGTTTGGTTGATGCAATCAAGGCGGTGTCTATGCCGTGAACGTTCAGTGCCATGATCCCGTCCAGCCCGGCAATCGCACCGGACGGAATAAGGATACGTCCCTTGGATTTTTGCGCCATATCAAAAATTTCGGGGTAGATCATCAACGCCGCCGATGAGATGGCCATCAGGATTTTCCCGCGGGAGAGCACTTCAGAGGCTAATCCCGGCACTGCCGCCGCGGGCAAGCATTCAACCACGATGTCCGAGGCGTCGGCCAATTCGGCAAAAGACATCATCGGGACATTGAAAGGCGCCGGCGTGAGGTCAGATATCCCGATCAATCGATATCCGTCCAGACCCTGTGTCAGGGATTTGGCGACAATACGTCCCAATGCCCCACATCCGGCAATCCCGATTTTCTTTGTCATGGTTTTTATTAACGCGAAGAAACCCATCTGCGAAGCGTTTTTTACTGTGGTATAAAAAACAAATGGAATCATTCACCGATCACGGGATTGTGTTAAGTGCGCGGGCGCACGGCGAAGGCGGCGCGATTGTGGCTTTGTTGACCCAAGAAAACGGCCGGCATGCCGGGTATGTGCATGGTGCCAGTTCATCGCGCAAACGCGGTATGTTAGAGCCGGGATCGGCCGTCAAAGTGGAATGGCGGGCGCGGGTCTCTGATTCGTTGGGAACCTATACGATGGAGGCAGACCGGGGGCTTCCGCCCGGGGTGCTCGAAGATCCGCTCAAACTCTCGGCATTGATGTCGGCCTGTGCGTTATGCGATTCGGCGTTGCCGGAACGCGAAGGCCATG
>CAZZGO010000173.1:0-1987 GCA_964654245.1 uncultured Pseudobdellovibrionaceae bacterium
CCGAAGGATTTGTAAAAATTCTGGCGGATGCCAAGACGGATCGCGTTTTGGGCTGCCACATCGTGGGCCCCGAAGCCGGAACGCTGATCGCCGAAGTGGCGATGGGGATGGAATTCGGCGCTAGCGCCGAAGATATCGCCCGTACCTGTCACGCGCATCCAACCTTGGAAGAGGCCGTCAAGGAAGCCGCGCTTGCCGTCGCCGGACGCCCCATTCATATCTAAGACCGCTATTTAAGACGCTATCTGTAGTTGAAGTTTAAGTTAAGACATCTTAGGTTCGCACAGATCGACCCGTGCTTCTTCTAAGGTGCGCAGAGCCTTACGATTATGCTCAACAGATTCTGGTGGATATTTGCCATCTTTCTGAGCTTCTTCAACATTCTGCGCGTATTCGGGAATAAACATGCACATCTGTGGAATAGATAATGTATCAAATATTTCAAATAGATCATCAATCCTTTTGTCTTCGCAAATAAAGATACGACCTTCCCCCATGTAAACACTTACTTGTCCTGGGGTGCATTTTTTCTCTGCTCTTTCAATATCTTTTGTTAATGCATCTGAGGCGTGTGCAGAAGAAACCAAAAAAGGTACGAGCGCAGAAACGAGAAATGCAGGTGTTAGAACTCGGCGAATGGTTGAAAAAGATGTTGTCATGATCAATTACTCTTCATTTGTTTGGGATACCGAAAACTTAACCTACTAACGGGCACCCATATTCAAAGGGTTTTTCGTGCATTTTTTTGAGGATTTCCTCAACGAGTCTGAGGTCAATTTTTAGTCTTGGCAGAATATCATTTTCGGCTTCTTCACGGTCAACATCCATATTCCAGAAACCAATACTTTGGTCTTTAGTTTCGGCCAGTTGTCGACGAATATCGTGAATGGTATCCGTAAGCAGGTTCACCTCTTCTTGCATCCTGTTACAATTCCTAAAAAAATATTCAGACATGCTTCCATCAAAACACGAAACTTGTTGTGCGCCGCCTTTATCGGGGAAGAGAATATAGGCACTATATCCCCCTTGGGCGCATTGCCGTGAAATTTCATCTTGGATAGGTGCCGGAAGGGCAGGGGCCTTTTGTGCCATGACTGCCCCGGGAGATCCCGCCGCCATAAACAGGGCAACTAAAGCACGTTGTGAGACCTGTCGCACGGCGTAAAACATAGGCTTTTTTAGCCCATAGCTATCATTATGTCAATAAAAAACTTACTGCGCCCTTGGGTGGCTGGCCTTGTAAATCTTTAATAATTCCTGATTGTTAATGTCGGTATAACGCTGGGTGGTGGAGAGGGAGCTATGGCCGAGAAGTTCCTGAATTTCCCGCAGGTTAGCCCCGTTTTGAAGCAAGTGCGTCGCAAAGGAGTGCCGCAAAGCATGGGGCGTTGCCGTTTCGGGGAGGTTTAAAACACCCCGCAAGTCCCGCAAGGCTTTTTGAACCACGCCTTGATGAAGGCGTTTGCCGCGCTCTCCCATAAAGAGCGGGCGGTCAGGCGTTTCGGGGAAAGGGCAGGCGGCACGATAGGCCGAAAGCGTTTGAATAACGATATCCATGACGGGTACGTCTCGTTGCTTACGCCCTTTTCCTGTCACGCGTAAAAAACCTTCGCGTGGGAGATCCCGTATATTTAAGGAAAGTGCCTCATCAATCCGTAGGCCGCATCCATATAGCAGGATAAACAAAGCTTGATTGCGAACCCCCACCCAGCCCGAGGCGGATAGGTCATTCATTACGCGGTCGGCTTGACCCTGTTCGAGGGGGCGGGGGAGCTTGCGCGGTAATTTAGGGGCACGAACGCCCGTCACAGCAGGTGTATGTGCATGTCCCTGACGATCCAGCCAGGATAGAAAATTCTTCACCCCCGAAAGCGCGCGCGCGCGAGTGGACGCCCCCGCGCCTAGCATATGTTGACGCGACAGCCACGCCCTAAAATCAGACAAGGCCGTACCCGAAAGATCATTCAAACTGATTTTTTTTTCGTGA
>CAZZGO010000174.1:0-1963 GCA_964654245.1 uncultured Pseudobdellovibrionaceae bacterium
CTTGCTCGACACGCAAGGGGTCACAAGTTCGATCCTTGTACCGCCCACCATTTCTTTAAGCACTTCTTTAATAAGAACGTTTACGAAGGCGATCTAAAAAAGGGACGCACCATGACACATAGCATCACCTATATTTCCCCGGCGATTGCCAAAAACTGGCTTGATCAAAAAGAGGCAGTCATGATTGATGTGCGCGAGCCTTCGGAATTCAATGAAGAACACATCAAGGGCGCGGTCTTAAACCCGCTGAATCATTTTCAAGCTGACGATGTTAAAAAAGCGGCCGGAAACCGGAAAATCATTTTCCAATGCCGAAGCGGAAAACGCGCCAGCATGGCGATTGAAAAATTTATTTCGGCCTGTCCTGATATCTCACGGGATCGTATCTTCTCCCTTGAGGGATCGATTATGGGGTGGAAAGAAGCCGGCCTGCCGACCAACAAGCCGCAACCCGTGTCATTGGATCGCCAGATATTCATGATTGCTGGCATCGTCACCTTGGTCGGCGCGGGGCTAACTGCGTTTGTCTCTCCCGCTTTTATTATCATTCCGGCCTTTACGGGTGCCGGGCTTTTCCTCTCCGGTGCCACGGGCATTTGTTTGCTTAAAAAGATGCTGATGAAACTTCCGTATAATCAGCCCAAAGAACCTGCCAATTTCTGCACCCTGCGGTGATACTCGTCTCAATCGCTCAAATTTTATGAAAATTTGAACAGAAAAACCGTGCCGATACCCCCAGAAGTGCGGTATAATAAATTGTTGATGTTTGTCGTGTATCTTTGTTCCTGAAGGTACTTTTTCCCCCGCACGTGTCCGTCAGATTCTTACGCATCAGGGTATATATATGAAAATATTTTTCTTGGTTCTTTTTATATGCTTCGGGTGTTTACCGGCGGCATACGCTCAGGATTTATTGCCGCCGGTCGCGCCTGCCATGGGCGGGGTCCCCGACACATCCCTGCCGCCTGACACGGACAGTATGATCCGTTTAACCCCAGATAAATCAGAACTGGTTCGGCTGGATCAGGACGCGGTCAGCGTTGTGGTGGGAAACCCCACCCATTTAAGTGTGCTTCTGGATACCCCAAGATTATTGATATTGGTGCCCAAGGCTCCCGGTGCCACGTCCTTTTCGGTGTTGGACAGTAAAGGTCAGGTCATCATGCAACGTCACGCGATTGTGGCCGCGCCCAAGGAAAAATATGTCCGCATCCGCCGGAGTTGCAGCGGTGCCAATAACTCGGGCGATTGCCGTCAGACCAGTGTTTATTTTTGCCCTGATATATGCCATGAAGTAGATGTGACCCAGTTGCAGGAGACCCCGCGCTCGGCGACTGGCACAACGGAAGAAGCCCCCACAGGGATCGTCACCGCGCCAGTCGGCGAAGGAACGACGGTCGAATAATTCCTTCTGACGTCTTTGATTTTTATTGGCAAAGGCTTTTGGCATGATCTCGCTTGATTTCAAACCCTTTCTTATGGGGACGATGATGGTCTCCGCTCTGGCATTGGGGGCGTGCGGTACCACGACCTCTTCGACCGGCACCAAACCGGGCACCTCTGCCTCCATCTCCGGGACAGAAGATCCCGCCAAATCAACCGTACAAAACACGATCGATACCGCCCTTGAGCAAGCCATCGCCGATGCGGAATCACGTGGTAATAAACAGGAAAGTCTGACCCTGCTGGATCAAATCTCTAAACGTAACCCGAATGACCCGATGGTCGCCGCGCGTTTTGCCAGAGCTCTGCGCGAAGACGAACAGTTAAAACGGGCACGTCAGGTGCTCTCTCCCTTTGTCTCTGGCAAGAATGCACACCCGGAAACCTTAACCGAAATGTCGATGGTCAATCTGGGCATGGGTGAATACAGTAACGCCATTACCAATGCAGAGCGTAGTATCGATCTTGACCCCAAGCAGGGACGCGCCTTTTTAGCCTTGGGCACCGCCCTTGACGCACA
>CAZZGO010000175.1:0-1911 GCA_964654245.1 uncultured Pseudobdellovibrionaceae bacterium
TCAAGACCGACATCATAATCGCGCCCAATTCTGCGGTATCCAGAGCGGATACAGAGGCGGTATTGTGTGATTCAGGGGTTGTTTTTCGTTGGGTCATTGTCAGAGGATGTACCTTGCCTTTGAATGGGATAAAAGGCAATAAAAACAATAAGGATCACGCAGAACGCGGCTCTTGCGTCCGGGACATAATTCCGACACGATAACACCCATATTTTTGTATGTTATGAAGGTACCTATGACACAGACTGCCGAAAAAACATTATCCGCCCTGCGCCTGATCTGGATGGGGGGGGTGCGTATTATGCCTGTCTGCATGTAGTTCGTCAGGCTGGGTCGGAAGCCGCATGCCGTGGATAGGAGTTGAAGAAGAGGAGTCGTCATCTGTATCCGTTACACAGGTTTCCTCTGATAGTTCTACGACAGCGCAGGAAACACCTCTGCCATCATCTGCTTCGGCGGGTATGCCAACAGAAGATGAGTTATTCAAAATGGCAAGCCAATCCAGCCGTAACCACGTGCAGATTTACCGTCCTGACGGGGATGATATGTCCCGCATATCTTCGTCTGGGTCTTCGGCGTGGCAACAGAATATGGGGGGCATGCCCTCGGCGCAGGATTCGCGCGTGACCATTTTTCCACTCGATGAAATGGGCGGCAGTTCCGGCTCAGGGCTTTATGCGGGTTCCTATATCGCACCCGGCGCGGCGTATATGGGGGGCAGTGATCGTTTCACAGAGTCGGCACCGTCTTACACCGGGCCCATAGAAGGTCAAAGATATTCTTCGGCTGGCGGGGGATCCATGCCCTCAAAGATATATTTTGCGCACGGGTCTTCGCGTCTTGATTCCGAAGATCGCCGTATCTTAAGTCAAGTAGCCGAAGAAGCGAAATTCGCGCCGGTGGCACGTATCAGCATCGAAGGCCACGCCAGTTCACGCGTACAAACAAGCGACCCCGTTCAAGCGCGTATTTTAAACCTGAAGCAATCGATGAACCGTGCCGTGGCGGTCTCCAATAACCTTATTCAAAATGGCGTCCCCCCGGAAAAAATCAAAACTTTAAGCTGGGGGGATACCAAGCCTCCGGCTAACGGAAGCGAAGCCGAAGCCCGCCGCGTGGATATTTATACTGGCGGCTCAGGCACACCGTAAAACCTTAATATAGGAATATCATGACATCGCCTTTACGCATCGGAATCGCAGGTCTGGGAACGGTCGGGCTGGGCGTGATCCGTATGTTACGCGATAACGCCGATTTGGTAACATCGCGTGCTGGACGCCAGATTGATGTCGTGGCGGTCAGTGCACGTGACGCCAAAAAAAATCGGGGAGTTGATCTATCCGGGATCACATGGGTGACAGATGCCCGTGATATGGCGAACCGGGCAGATATCTCTGCGATTGTCGAAGTTATTGGCGGGGAAGGCGGGATATCCCTTGATCTCGCGCATAAAACACTGACCTCTGGAAAGCATTTGATTACCGCTAACAAGGCCATGCTCGCGCATCACGGCACCGCCCTCGCGCGCCTTGCCGAAAATCATAACGTGAGTGTGCTCTGTGAGGCCGCTGTGGCGGGAGGTATTCCGATCATCAAGACCTTCCGCGAAGGGCTCGCGGGGAACCATATTCGCGCGCTCTACGGCATTCTGAATGGCACATGTAATTATATTCTGACAGAGATGCGTCTTTCGGGTCGTTCTTTCAAGGATGTACTGACCGAAGCCCAAGAAAAAGGGTATGCGGAATCTGACCCCAGTTTTGATATTGACGGTATTGATACAGGTCATAAGCTATGTTTGCTGTGCAGTATGGCGTTTGGCGTGATGCCGCAATTTTCACAGATGTCGATGACAGGCATTTCGCATCTGACCCCGTCCGATATTCAATATGCAGGGGAATTGGGATATCG
>CAZZGO010000176.1:0-1896 GCA_964654245.1 uncultured Pseudobdellovibrionaceae bacterium
AGGGTAGATCATACGTAATAATATTATTGAAATATTAACTTTATTTATGTAATATGTTCTGAGATTTTAAGAGAGGGTGCACACATGTCGTTAACAAATCAACTCGGGCAGGCAAACAAAGTTGTTTTTGACCGTCACATTGATGGGCTCTCTATCGCGATTGGCGATACACACGTGATCTCCGCTTTTGCGCAATCCGGGGGGAAGGCTTTTGTTCAAGGATTTGACTATGTGCAAGACGCAGAGTTCATCCGGGTTATGGATATGCCGGCAACAGAAAAACCACTCAGTTCCTTGGCGCGTGAGATCAAAACCTTTGTCGAGGAACATAAAGCTTCATTCATCAAAAACGGTGAAGTTATTGCCCAAGCCCCTGAGCTTCCGTCAGATGCACTTCAAAGTGAGGCCATAAAAGTAGATGGCGTCAAAACCGCAACACCCCGGCCAGAGTCTGCCGTCTCTGCACCGCATGCCCTTGAATTAGACATCAGTGCACGCACCGGCGCCGTTTTATCTCCGGGATTAAGAAAATAATCTCTGGGTTTTGAAAATGGCAGGGGCGACAGGGTTCGAACCTGCGACCTGCGGTTTTGGAGACCGCCGCTCTACCAGCTGAGCTACACCCCTATTAGGTCTATGAGGAGTGTTGTAGTCAATTCCACCCCAGTTTTCCAGCAAAAAACTAAGCGTATATCAGAGACCTATCTCGTCTATCCTGAAGCCACCATTGTTCGGCGGCACCCATGCGGTTAAAGGCATCCACGCCCTGTCCGCGGCTTAGGCTCTCGGCAATCGCTTCGAATCCCGGGGTCGCGCTGGATTTCAGTTCACGGGTCAGGGGGAAAAGTGACATTAAACGTTCTTCTTCCCGTGCCAAAATGGCATGGCGCAACGCCTTATCTTTTTTGCTGGGACCAACCTTTATCTCGATATCTATTTTTGGCACCATCCATTGGTGACCGGTAAATGTTTCACCGAAGTGAAGGGGTTCAAGCGCCAATTCAATGCGAACATCCGGATTTCCTTCGGGGTGATAGAGAATACGTGTGCGTTGGGACACAAGCCGTAGCACAGGCTTTGGCATTGAGATCACTTCGTCTAGAATCTGGTGACGTGCGTCTTTATCACCGATGGCATATACATTAAACCCAAAGCCCTTGAGTTTGGATTTTTGTTCCATCCGGTCCATGGTGGAATCATACAAACTAGCCCCATTACCGACCTTGGTGGTCTGCATGATCAGACCTTCTTTTCGTTCCTGACGCACCTCGACATGAAGTTCACGGAGTTTACCTTCGCGATCGAGAAAATAGATTCTTTCCCTTGGCACGGTGACTTCGGTGGGCACCGCAAAATTAAACGCAAATTCAGGGGGCAGGACAGGTGATAGGCAGGGATGTTCCGGTGTCACGAATTCCTTTTTACAGGCTCTGACATGTTCAATGATTTGATTAATGGTCTCCGGCGTGTCTGCTCGCAAAACACGCTCTGATTCAAGATATGCCTTATCGATATCAACAATCTGCTTTTTTAAATGTTCTTCTTCGTGTCCGGATATCAAATCACGAAGTGGTTTATGTTTACCCATTTTAGCCTCATGTGAAGATGTCATGACTGTACAGGATTCTCTCTTGTAAAAACAAAAACTGAAAAGGGATGATCTAGGTTTGTCCGCATGTTTTAGTCAAACCGGCAATGTGGTTGTAGAGAGGTATGTATTTCAAATGATGCCACGTGGCCTTGGCTTTTTAATGTCTGAAGCGCGGGACGTATCACTTCATCCGATCCACCGACATAAACTGAAGCAAAAAAAATACCCGGGCGAACATCCACTTCGGCCTCGTCGATACCTATCTTTGAGAGCGCGCGGAACAGATCAGGCGAAAAATCATTCAC
>CAZZGO010000177.1:0-1893 GCA_964654245.1 uncultured Pseudobdellovibrionaceae bacterium
GGGAAATCTCTTCGGCTTGCTTACGGGATTTTCCGGCGATCATTTGCGGGATCACCACATTTTCAAGCGCAGAAAATTCAGGCAGTAAATAATGGAACTGATACACAAACCCCATATATTGACGGCGCAAGGCTGTGCGCGCATCATCCGGCAAGCGCGTGGCATCCTGCCCATCAATCATAATTTTGCCCGTAGTGGGACGATCCAGCAGGCCGAGTGTTTGAAGAAGTGTTGATTTTCCGGAGCCGCTGGGGCCTACCAAGGCCACAATCTCCCCCGGCTTGATTTCAATATCCACGTGATGAAGCACACTTAAACGCTCATCCCCTTGGGCATAAATACGCCCAATTCCTTCTGTCTTGATGATGTAATCAGGCATAGCGCAATGCCTCCACCGGGTCGAGGCGCGACGCCCGCCACGCCGGATACAATGTCGCGGCAATCGACAGGAAAAGCGCCATGCCAATGACCAATATCACTTCTGACCAATCCACCACCGCCGGAAGTTGTGAGAGAAAATAAATCTCATCCGCAAATAATTCCGTGTCTGTTAATTTTTCTAAAAATTGGCGGATAGATTCAATATTGTGGGCAAACGAAATCCCAATCAGCGCCCCCACTGCCGTTCCCGCCACGCCAATACTGGCGCCTGCCAAGATAAAAATACGAAGCATATTGCCCTGTGTTGCCCCCATCGTGCGTAAAATAGCAATATCCCGTCCCTTATCTTTCACCAGCATAATCATGGATGAAATGATATTAAACGCCGCCACAATGATGATGAGTGTTAAAATGAGAAACATGACATTTCGTTCCACATTCAACGCATTGATGAATGATTTATTGGCATCCCGCCAATCATATACCCCGGCAATGCCGGCGGTTTTCATGTCAATTTCCGGTTTAATCTGGTCTGCGATATCGGCGGATTTTGCCATCACCTCAAGAGAATTGACCGCATCTCCCATTTGGTAAAAATTCTGGGCCGACGATAAAGGCATAAAGACAAAGCCATTGTTATATTCATACATCCCGACATCAAAAATCAGACCCACCACAAACGCCCGCGACCTTGGCATCGTCCCAAAGGGGGTTGCCTTGCCCTTAGGCGCCACAAGCGTGACGGTATCTCCTATATTTAACTTAAGCCGCTCAGCCATGGATTTGCCCATGGCCAGAGACCCATCTTTGAAATCCGTGATACTGCCGGCAATAATGGAATCAGATAAAATGGGCTTCGTAGCAAAATCTTCACGCACCAGCCCGCGCACAACAGCACCGGTTGCACTTCCCTGATGGGTCAACAAAGCTTGACCTTCGACAACAGGTCGCACCGCCTCAACGCCCTCTATTTTTTCTAGGCTGTCAGAGAGTGAGAAATAATCCGATAACGGGCCAGATGTGGCATACACATTCAAATGCCCGTTCAGTCCCAAAATGCGGGTGACCAGTTCCTGACGAAACCCGTTCATGACGGACATCACAATTATCAAGGTGGCCACACCCAGCATAATCCCCATAAACGAAAAACCAGCAATCACGGATACGAATCCTTCGGATTTACGGGCACGTAAATACCGGGAAGCCATCATGCGTTCAAAAGGATTAAAAAACATCAATATGCCTTGGCGAGCAGAACGGTTTGTCCTTCGTCCTCAAACGGCATCACACGTGCCGTTAAACCATATGTTTCTTTGATGGGTTCAAGCCCTGGATCTGTCAAAAGTGATACGGGCACTTTCACAAATCCTTTGCCATCGGCTTGATAGAAAGACCGAACATCATCCACTGTTTTTACATTCTGCGTATAGGTTGTCTTAAGTGCCGTGGATTTTGACAGCAGACTATCGTGAATTTGATCCATAACCTGCGGCAGGGTTTCAATGAATTCAT
>CAZZGO010000178.1:0-1877 GCA_964654245.1 uncultured Pseudobdellovibrionaceae bacterium
GAAAGATTTCAGGACATAGAAATTTTGGGTTTTCGTCACCCGGCACTTTCCGGGATTGATTTATACGCACAAGAATATTCCCAAAGACATATGAACACACTAACCCGGGAATGGGCTTATGATGACATTCCTTATTACCAGACCATCATGCCGGTTGTCGTGGATGGCAAGAAAACACTCGTTATTTATGCATACGACATCACCAGTATTAAAAAAGAACAAGAACGCTCAAGATTAATGCAGGCCGCCATTGAAAACGCAAAAGACGCCGTTGTCATTACGGATTCCAACCTTGAGACTGGTCCACATATTATCTATGTGAACGAAGCTTTTACCCGCCTTACCGAATATACGCTTGCAGAAGTAGCTGGAAAAACCCCGCGAATGTTGCAAGGCCGGGACATTGACAAAAAAATTACAGCGCAATTAGGTAATAATTTGCGCGAAGGAAAACCCTTTCAAGGGCAACTTAAAAATTACACAAAAAGCGGCAAGGCCTATTGGCTGGACATCAGTATCATGCCCGTCAAGAATGAACGAGGTGACATTACTCATTTTGCGGCCATTGAACGGGATATCACCCAGCAAAAAGCTTTTGAAAAGGAATTAATGATCACCCGTGAAGCAGCCGAGGTCGCTTCACGCGCCAAAGGAAACTTCCTTGCTAATATGAGCCATGAACTCAGGACACCCATGAATGGGATTATTGGGTTATCTGGCTTATTGCTGGATACGCCTATGTCACACGAGGACAAGGAATCTTTATATTCGATTCATCATTCAGCCGAAGGTTTGCTGGCGCTGCTAAACGATCTCCTTGATTTTTCAAAAATAGAGGCCGGAGAACTCACACTCGAAATGGTGCCCATGAATGTACCACGTTCAATTCTGCAGGTGGTCAACATGCTTCGGCCGATGGCCGCCAAGAAAATGGTATCGCTATCAACCACTATTAGCCCGCTGGTTCCCGCCTGGGTTATTGGTGATCACAATCGTATCCGGCAAATTTTTTATAATCTCATTGGAAATGCGGTAAAATTCACGGAAAAGGGCTCTGTGCATATTGACGTCTCAGTGGTCAGGGAAAATGGAGAAGCGACTGTGCGTTTTCGTATTGAAGACACGGGCGTTGGAATTCAGCCAGAATTTCTGGATATTATTTTTGAGAAATTTACGCAAGGCGATGTTTCCACGGCTCGCAAATTCGGGGGCACAGGTCTTGGACTTACCATTACCAAGCAGTTGGTTGAAATGATGGGTGGACGCATTGGTGTCGAGAGCGTTGTCGGCGTGGGTTCGACATTTTGGTTCGATGTTCCATTCGAGTCTTTGGAAAATTATCAGGAAGACAATGCACAATCCGCACATGGAACCTCGCCAGATCATTTTTTCAAGAATCACCATGCGCTTATTGTGGATGACCACCCTACGAATATTCTTTTTATGCGCAAACTTTTAATGAAACTTGGCTTTTCTGTTATTCACACGGCAAATGATGGAGAACAGGCCATATCAAGTTATCAAAATAATGATTATAGCGTCATTCTTATGGATTGCCAGATGCCGGGCGTTGACGGTTTTTTAGCCACAAAGCGTATCCGGGAAATGGAGTCTAAGACATCTCGCGGTCACACACCCATTATCGCTGTAACAGCAGATGCCATGAAGGGCACACAGCAGAAATGTATAGAGTCAGGCATGGATTACTATGTCACGAAGCCCATCTCCATGGCACAAGTCCGTGACGCTCTCTCCCTGTTCATCAAACCTCAGAATTCTGATATCGGGGCAGGCTCTTCGGATCAATGGATCCAACAAGTCAAGGCACATACACACACACCCTTGATGGATCAAGCTCCCGTGGATTTAACACATCT
>CAZZGO010000179.1:0-1849 GCA_964654245.1 uncultured Pseudobdellovibrionaceae bacterium
GCCCTGCCCCAGTGCCGCAAAATTATCAAGGAATTGGGGTTAAAACCCCATGTGCATGCCGATACGGCCGGCGCCGCACGGGAAGTCGCCGAAAAAGGCGACAAAGCCCACGCCGCCATTGCGTCAACTTTGTCGGCGGATATTTACGGTATGGATATCCTAAAGGCTGATGTTCAGGATGCGGATCATAACACCACCCGTTTTTTGATCTTGTCCAAAGAGGCACAGGTGCCGCGTTTAGACCCAGATCATGCGTATGTCACCAGTTTTATTTTTAAAGTCCGGAATATTCCGGCCGCCCTGTATAAAGCCTTAGGCGGGTTTTCAACCAACGGCATTAACATCGTCAAACTTGAATCATACGTCGATCCGAATTTTCAGGCCGCGCAATTCTATGTCGATGTCATGGGACATCCGGAATCACGGCCACTTCAACTGGCCATGGAAGAATTGGGTTTCTTCGCCCGTGAAGTCACGATGCTGGGCACCTATCCGGCACACAGCTTTCGTCACAAAACGCATAACCATTAAACTCAACAAGGAAAATTGATATGCCTTCACATGCCCAGCTTGCTTCAAAATTACTCCGCGATGCGGCGACTTTTTTCAGAACCATCGCGGAACAAAACCCGCCCCTAAAAGAACAGATGAATGAAAATGCCAACGTGTTCGAACAGGTCGCGGATCTCGTGGAACACGACCCCACAGGCGTGATTGAAGAACCCAGATAATGGACTAGGGGGCAGGAGCTTCAGCCGGCTGTCCCTCACCCGCGGCCAGTACGGTGAACGCCCTTTCTACCAACTGTTTGCCAAGGATATCCGGCGAGATCATAGCCAGCTTAAAAACGACATTCTGAAGGACATTGCCTTGTAGCTTATGCGCATACTCCTGAACGGCATCTGCCTGAGCAGGATAAATGTGCGTGCCTGAATTGGATTTTAAACGATCAAATAAATAGACATGACCATCGCCGGAAATAACGATTTCGACTTTGGCCGCCAGTTTATCGAATCCAGGCTTTGTATCCTGCCGTTCTACGGATAACAACAAACGTTGAAGCCCAAGTTGCATAGTTCCTTGTTCTAAGGAAAAATTGAATGATTTTGAGTTTACAGTATCCGCATTCTTTAAGAGCGTGAGCAGATAATCATGAAGCGTTTTATAAAAATGAATCTGCGATCCTTTAATATCATGAAGAACACCTCCTGCATGTTTGACGGCACTTTCAAACGCAATATTTAATTCTTCTTTACCGGGACGATACGACATTAACACACCTTTTTTTGTTTTTTTAATAAGCTGGTTATTCCTCAATCAAAAGCTTATGTCAACAAAAATGCCTTTTGCCAGTCCCGGGTATTCAACGCTATGATGCGTCCCATGATGACGTTTTTAACCGTACCTCGGCTGGTGGGACTATCCCTTATTCTGGATATTATCCTGATAGATCAATTCGTTAAATGGTGGATTATGGAAGACGTACTGACCCCCACCGGCAGAGACCCCTTGGGGCTTTGGGCGTGGGTTCTTTCGGCTCCTGCCCCCATGACGGCTGAGCCTGTGACGGTCACGTCTTTTTTTAATCTGGTCATGGTCTGGAATCATGGGATCAGTTTTGGGATGTTTCAATCGGGTACCCCTTGGCCGTTGATCGTCATGGCTTTGGTTATCTCATCAGGTTTTGTAGTGTGGATGATGCGGTCTTCGGCTTGGACGCAAATTGTCCCCTTGGCACTGGTGGTGGGCGGGGCGCTGGGGAATGTGATTGACCGTTTTCGGTTCGGGGCAGTCGCCGATTTTTTTGATCTACATGTCATGGGCTGGCATTATCCAGCTTTTAATATAG
>CAZZGO010000180.1:0-1824 GCA_964654245.1 uncultured Pseudobdellovibrionaceae bacterium
GATCAATACCCCCTTAATGTTTTTCGGTAGGCAACATCCATATCCATTAAATCAATCTTGATGTTGTTCAGGTTCAATACGGGCTGATCTGTTGTTGTCCCGATCGCAAGGGCAGAAGACCCAAAATGCTTTTCAAAGGCCGTCTTATCGGCCGGGGCAATAGTGACGACCACGCGCCCGGTGCTTTCAGAAAACAGAAACCGATCAAGCCGCAGATCACCGGGCAGGGTGATGGTCATCCCCATCTGTCCAGCGATACATTTTTTGGCCAGCGTGACGCCGAGGCCACCAAGTGTCACCGCGAGTGACGACGCCAGCGGAAAGCGGGAGAGTTTTTGATAGAGCGCAAAATTTGCCTGCATATCCGTTTCCGGTACGTTGTTACCAATCTTGCCGTGCAGGGCGTAATATTCAGACGCCCCCAATTCATCGCGCGTGGTGCCCAGCAGATAGACCAGGTCGCCCGGTTGTTTGGGATCGAGCGAAACAGCCTGTGCGACATCTGGGATCACCCCAATCCCGGATACCAATAGGGTGGGCGGGATGGAAATTTTGATGGGTTTATCCTGTTCATCGTACCCTTTGAAATCATTGAACATGGAATCCTTGCCCGATATGAACGGTGTGCCATAGGCAACGGCCGCGTCATAAATGGCTTCACAGGCGCGCTTTAATTGTCCCAGACGTTCCGGCTCATCTGCCGAACACCAGCAGAAATTATCTAGAATGGCCAGATGTTCAACTGGACATCCGGCAGACACGGCATTGCGCACAGCCATGTCCAGCGAAGCCGTGGCCATATGATACGTATCAATATCCGAATAACGCGGTGCAAGGCCTTGGGTGAGGACAACCCCGCGTGGGTTGCCCAGTACAGGACGAGAGACGGAGGATTCAGCAAACACTTTACCGCGTCCCTGAAGGGGCCCTAAAACCGCGCTTCCTTGAACATTATGGTCGTATTGATAAGCGACAAATTCCTTGGAGCAGATATTCAGCCGTGAGAGCATAGAGAGCATGGCTTCGCGGTAATCTGGCTCCGGCAAATTGGGTTCCGGTTCGCCGCCGCGAGTGAAAGTGGTTTTCAGCGGTGTTTCCGGCACGCCGTCATGCAGGAAATCCATCGCGATATCCATGATAAGCTCGCCCTGCCATGAGACGCGTGCGCGGCCGCTGTCGGTAAACGATCCAATATCCCACGCACTGACGCCGCGTTTGGCAAGCAGGGCAATCAGGCGATCCACATTTTCTGGCGGTACCGCGAGGGTCATGCGTTCTTGTGATTCAGAAATCCAAATTTCCCAAGGTTGCATCCCCGGATATTTCAGCGGTACTTTATCCAGTTCCAGTAAGAACCCGCCGCTATCGCCGCCCATTTCCCCGACAGATGACGATAGGCCGCCTGCGCCATTATCCGTGATGGCGTGATATAACCCCAGATCGCGGATTTCCTTGATCAAGGCATCGGACATTTTTTTCTGAGTGATGGGATCACCAATTTGAACGGCGGTCGCGGGGGAGCCTTCATCCAGTGCCACCGAAGAGAAAGTTGCCCCGTGAATACCATCACGCCCCACCTTGCCGCCCGCCATGATAATGCGGTCGCCCGGCAACGCCCGTTTTTCATGGGACGGTTTGCCGTTGATGTACCGGGGGATTAACCCCACGGTGCCAGCAAACACGAGCGGTTTTCCGGCATAACGGTCATCAAAATACAAAAATCCTTGGGGGGTAGGAATGCCCGAACAATTTCCGCCGTGATTAACACCGTTAATCACCCCCTTCATGATGGTTTCGGGGGAGAGCATTTTATTTTTTTTGCCC
>CAZZGO010000181.1:0-1814 GCA_964654245.1 uncultured Pseudobdellovibrionaceae bacterium
CCGTACATTTTTTCAAGTTCGGCCACGAATTCAGGGTCCAGCCCCTGCGCCCCGCGATACTGGCTTGACTCCCCCGTACCTTGGGCAGTGGCGCCAACAGATGTGTCGGCAGACCCGCCCCCACCGCCAAAACGCGCCGTCGCATCCACACTATGTCCCTGAAGCTGGGCGATCATGCGTTCCACAGGCCCGCCGGGTACGAACTGCACAATCAAAAAAGACACTAACATAATCCCCAGCAACGTGGGGATCATGAGGAGCAGACGTCTTAAGATATAATTGATCATCGTGATATCAGGGTATGTGCCTTAGGCCGAAGGGGCAAGGGGGAAGTGAAAATCGTTCACATCAGGGACGTTTATTCCACGAGGCCACATGCCATAGCCCATATTCAAATGTAAAAACCGACACCGTCCCCGTGGCCATCTTGATTCCGTGCGTTTTGGTAAAACCATCAAAATCCCCTGTGATATGGGGGGCAAAGCGGGCGATACCATTTGAGGTCACGACCATGACGCATTCCTGTTCATCGGCCACAATATGGGTGGCAAAATCCCGCCAGCCATTAATCGTCGCGGCAGGATCAAAATGCCATCCGGGCGGCACCACCGCGCGTTCATCCCACGCCGCGAGAGCATCCTGACCCAGCCGCGCCAGTACGGCATCTTCGGGCTGGTTTTCGTCCACGCCATAATCAATTTCATTAAAGAGTTTAAGGGCGTAGGTGGTTGTTGCGAGACCAGCATGTTTCAGGGCAATCCGGGCTGTTTCAATTGTTCGCGTTAATTCTGACGTATAGGTCATTTGCGGTTTAAGATTTTGATCTTTAAGCCAAGCCCCAATTTTTTCGGCTTGATCCCGCCCTGAATCAGAGAGCGGAAGATCCGTACGCGCCCCCACGCGGCGCGGCGTCTCCCCGGGGGCAAAGGTATTTCCGTGCCGGCAGAGGATAAGAGTGGTCATGAACGTGCCAACAGGGCTTCGGCCCGGGCGACATCTTCGGGGGAATCAATTCCGGCTTGCGCCAGACCCGCATCTACATCAATCGTGACGGTGTGAACGGCAATGCCGTTTTCCAGCAGACGAAGTTGTTCAAGACCTTCCAGCGTTTCATAGATTCCTGCCTTGAGCGTGACAAATGTTTTGAGTACATCATACCGAAACCCATAGAGCCCGATATGTTGAAGCACAGGGGAAAAATCGCTGGCGGAACGAAGGTCTTTTTCCCGCCGTATGGCCGGAAGAATCTGTTTTGAAAACCATAAGGCGCGTCCAGTTTCATCAACCACGCAGGTGGTCCCACTAAAAGGCGTGGTTTTTTTTTGATCCCGAAGCGCATCCAGTTCGGCCCACCGAAGCTTGACGACAGGCGTGACCACAGAGAGCCCTGGGTTTTCTTCAAACGCAGATAAAATCGCGAGCGGGGCGGTGACCGGGGTAAAGGGAGCGTCCCCTTGAAGCCCTAAGACGACATCAAAGGCTCCGCCCAAAATATCACACGCGGCCAATACCCGGTCAGACCCCGTCGCGCAATCATCCGGTGTCATGACACAATCCACGCCAATATCCCGGCAATGGGTTTCAATGCGCTTATCTTCCGTTGCGACAGCCACGATGAGGTTGGGGTAAGTCTGTTGCACGTGCCGGGCTATATCCACAACGCGCGAAAGCATAGTTTGCCCTCCTAAAGACACAAGCGGCTTCCCCGGAAAACGGGTAGAGCCATAACGTGCGGGGATGATGAGAGCCGAGCGCATGGCGTTATTGTTTTACCCACCATGTATCGGTGACCCCGGGTGTCAGGCCAGAGAGCG
>CAZZGO010000182.1:0-1791 GCA_964654245.1 uncultured Pseudobdellovibrionaceae bacterium
GATTCCATACGATGACCATGGCGATGCAGCGGGCAAGGCCAATCAATATCAAGCCCGTCATATATTCAGGATAGTCATGCAGAAATAAGACAGCCAAACCAAACATAAGGCATGGTCCGATCAGCCAGTTCTGTACTAATGACAGCAACAGGATTTTCAAATCCTTGAATATCAAAGGCAGCTCCTCGTATTTCATGCGCGCAAGAGGTGGATACATCATCAGGATCAGGCCAATAGCGATGGGAATGTTTGTTGTCCCGATAGAAAGACTGTTCAAAAACTCAGGTGCGCCGGTAAAAATGCTGCCGATAGCAACGCCTATCGCCATAGCCAGAAAAATCCAGAGCGTCAGATAACGGTCAAGAAACGACAGGCGGCGCGAACAAGATGTCATTTCAAATAATCCTCAATCCGCTCTTTCAACATGTTAAATGCCTCATCAAAGGCAGCTTCAATCTCTGTATCCGTGCCAGTAGCCTTTGCTGGATCAGGCGTACTCCAATGTAGTTTTTTGACGTGACCCATAAAAGCGGGGCAGCTTTCAGCCGCGGCTGAATCGCAAACCGTCACAACCAGATCAAAACTCTGGCCCGCGAATTCATCCCATGACTTACTGCGAGGGTTTCCGGTATCAATACCGTGCCGCTTCAGCGTCTCGATGGATTTAGGGTGAACGTAGCCTGCAGGATTACTGCCCGCACTTACGGCTTCTATAGTGCCTTTTCCCAGATGATTGAATAAAGCTTCAGCCATCACGGAACGACAGGAATTCCCCGTGCAAAGGACAAGAACCCGCTGGCTCATTAGCAGCATCCTCCTTTTGGAGAGCAGCAGGAACTCGCTTTGGCAGGCATTTTTTCCGGTGGGATACCGCAAGCATCTTTTGCCAGGCAGTCGGTTTGCTTGTTCATCAGGAGGAAATCTTTACCATCAAATTCAAGGCCGAATTTTCCAATCGTGCTTTGCTGGTATTCGACTTCTATATTCAGATCTTCAGCGTCACCCAGAACTTTTTTGGAAATATCCAGAATACGTAGAAATTTCTGCGGTGCGAGTCGATGGTCGTAATCACCTGCTTCCCAAAGCTGGAAATTCACAACTGTCTCTTTGCGCTCTACACCACCACAATCGATAAAATGCTTCGTAACCAACCCGACTTCTGTGACATGAAAGTGTTGAGGGACATACGGTCCATCCGGCATCTTGAAGTTTACGACTGATATTTGTTCTAAGGACTTCTTTACTTCTGAAAGTTTCATGATTTTTTCTCCTTTTTGGGCTGGCAACAATTCATAAGCTCAATCACAGAGGAGCCTTTTTTCTTATCCTGACGTATGCTGGCGAATTCCACACGGCAGCAATCCTCGATCATGTAACGAATGAGATCTGTAAAAAACCCAAAGTTGGCACTGTATATAATGGAGCGGCTTTCTCGCCGGGATAGAATAAGCCCTGCGTTGCTCATGTGCTTGAGGTGGAAGGATAGGCTGTTGTGCGGGATATTCAGCTTGTCGCTTAAAGCACCGGCAGGCGCACCTTCCGGCCCATATTCAACCAGCATTTTAAACACGCACAGCCGGGTTTCCTGCGAAAGTGCATCAAAGGCAATAAGGGCTTTTTGTATGTCCATATGTCTATATATATAGACATATAAGTAAAAGTCAACTCACTTTTTAATAGATTATGGCTTTAAAAGCAGATTATGATGCCATTAATAGGTATGTTCCTGTAATACCCAGCCATCTCGTCATTATGTTGGGTGTGACTAATAGTCTTTTAAAGATTAAAAAT
>CAZZGO010000183.1:0-1747 GCA_964654245.1 uncultured Pseudobdellovibrionaceae bacterium
CCGTTTAACGCCATATCGCGCAATGTTTGGGCATACAAACCATTCTGAAGCCAGTGACCTTCAGGAAGTGGTGTAGATGAGTCCGGCATAAAATAAAGCTGAGTATCGACGTGATGTTTTAATCTCTGGCGATCAGCCTGTGCCAGTGCCGACAGGCGCGGGCTCACGGCGAAGCCTGTCTCTGCCAAGGTGATAGCCGGGGAAAATAAATCCCGCCACGGCAGTCTGCCATGAGATTTATGAAGTGTTTCCATCAAGGCCGGAATCCCCGGCACCCCGACCGCGCGACCGCCCACCGCGGCTTTGTAAAAAGGGAGCGGCTTGCCATCGTCCCCGATAAACATATGACGCCCCGCCAAACGCGGCGCCGTTTCACGCCCGTCAAAAGAGGTCAGCTTGCCCGTCTTGGCCTCGTAATATAAAACAAATCCGCCGCCGCCGATCCCAGAAGATTGTGGCTCGACCAACCCCAAAACCAACTGCACGGCAATCGCCGCATCGGCGGCCGTCCCCCCGCGCGATAAAATATCAAAGCCGGCTTGCGTGGCGAGCGGGTGTGCCGTCGCCACCATGAACTGCTTGCCCTGAGCGGCCTTGGTTTCTTGGATGCCGGTGGCGGATTCCGGGGCGATCTGGTCAGAAGACGCCGGCGCCGGAGCAGACTCCCGGGCATAAGAAGGGGCAGACACCCCCGTCCCGAGCAGGCAAAAGAGCCCTAAGATGATGAAAAGACGATAAAAAATCATGTCCAGCGCGTCAAAATGGCAGTTTCCCCTTGCTTTCGGTTATCCTAAAGCATAGAAAGCTTGGCAGTTATAGCGGTTTTAACCGCAAAAACCAATTCCGAAAGGGGTGATTTTAATTGGTAACCGTTTCCGTTCGGGACAATAACGTCGATCAGGCGCTTAAAGTTCTGAAAAAGAAAATGCAACGTGAAGGCTTGTTCCGTGAGATGAAAATTCGCACGAACTATGAGAAGCCGTGTGAACGTAAAAAACGCGAGAAAGAAGAGTCTGTGCGTCGCTTCCGTAAACTTCAACGTAAGAAAAACGAACGTTAATCGATCTCCCTTTTGATCATATTTTAAAACCGCCTTGATGAAGGGCGGTTTTTTTATATCGGTTCAGTGGCACTCACCAGAAATTCAGCAACCTCCTGCGATAAAAACGGGCTCAAGATATCTCGAACGTGCTGATGATACGCATTGATCCATTGCCGTTCATCCGGGGTCATGAATTCCGGCACAATGGCGGTGCGATCTATCGGGCATAAGGTAATGGTGTCAAACCCGATCATATTTTGACCTGTCTTGGAACACACGCCCTTCTCCTGCGCCAAAACCAAATTTTCAATCCGAATGCCATAGGCACCTTCTTGATAATATCCGGGTTCATTGGAAATAATCATCCCGGGCAGAACGGGGTCAACCCCGCGTGTACTTAATGACGCCGCTTCTTCATGTACCGATAAATAACACCCCACCCCATGGCCTGTGCCGTGGGCGTAATCCAGTCCCCGTGCTTTTAAGGGAGCCCGCGCCAGCGCGTCAATATCGGCGCCCGGGGTTCCTTGAGGAAAAGTAGCGCAGGCCACCGCAATATGGCCTTTTAACACCAGCGTAAAATTCTCTCGCATCTCGGGCGAGATATTTCCGATCGATATTGTACGGGTGATATCCGTCGTCCCGTCTTCATATTGCGCGCCGCTATCCAGCAATAAAAATGTATCTGGATTCAACCGGGCGTGA
>CAZZGO010000184.1:0-1733 GCA_964654245.1 uncultured Pseudobdellovibrionaceae bacterium
CGGCTCTGCCTCTGGCGTGGATAAAATCTCGGGCGCACGATACGCAAACCCCACCGCGCCAATCCCTTCAAAAAAGGCCGCCCGCCGAAAATCAAACGCTTCGGGCGTAACGGGACCAGACGGCGGGTTCAGAGATGCCAATGTCTGTATTCTCTGCCCGGCATGCAGATCACTTTCACTTCGGATACGTATCCTGATTTTCTTTGGGGTTTGTTCGGGCAGAATGTCTTCGATTAATAAATTTTTTAAAATAACCCGGCTTCCTTTTTTGACACCCATATCTTCAACCTGCGCCACCGTACCTGTGACCATGGCAAATTTTATGGGTTCATCGATCATCGGTGTCATGACCCAAGCCGTGCGGATATGCCCGGCCATCACACCGGTCACCCCCAGAAAAAAAGCCATCACCAGGGGCAAAATATGTTTATGCGGGCGGCACCCGAATACAGCCGCGCCCGCCAAGACCCAGACGATCAAGCTCATCAGGACAGGAGGTTCCGTAGGGGCAGAAAAATAAAAAATAATGCCAAGCCCCAGACAGATAGGCACCCACAGGAAAAAACGCTCCCGCTGGGTGATCTCTATCTGTTCCAACCATTGACGCATGCCGGGTTTTTATACCACGAAACCCCTAAAAAAAGGCTGGGGTTTTAAGGGCAGAATTGCTAGGGTTTGGGCATGACGATTGTAACGCGATTTCCCCCCTCGCCCACGGGCTTTATGCATATCGGCAATGCCCGCACGGCGTTGTTCAACTGGCTGTATGCCCGCAAGACCGGCGGAAAATTTCTGGTGCGTATCGAAGATACCGACCGTGAGCGTTATTCAACCGAAGCCGTGGACATCATCCTGAAAGGTCTTGATTGGCTCGGGCTTCAGTATGACAACACCCCTGTCTCTCAATTCGAAGGGCGCGCCCGTCACGCAGAGGTGGCATACGAACTTCTCAAACGCGGACTGGCGTATGAATGTTACTGCACACCCGAAGAACTGGACGCCATGCGCGAACAGGCCAAAGCCGAAGGCAAGCCTACTTATTATGATCGGCGGTGGCGTGATGCCGCGCCGGACGCCCCCAAGCCGCCCGGCATAAAACCCGTCATTCGTATTAAGTCACCATTATCGGGGGACACCACCGTGCATGATGTGGTACAGGGCGATGTCACGGTTAAAAATGAACAGCTGGATGATTTTATTATCCTGCGCTCCGATGGCACGCCAGTCTATATGCTAGCGGTGGTGGTAGATGACCATGATATGGGTGTGACCCATGTTATTCGTGGCGACGATCATTTGAACAATACGTTCCGGCAGAATGTGATTTATGATTCCATGGGCTGGACAAAACCCACCTATGCTCACTTGCCGTTGATCCACGGCGCAGACGGCGCCAAATTTTCCAAACGTCATGGCGCCCAAAGCGTGGATGAATATCGCCTGATGGGTTTTCTGCCCGAAGCCCTCAATAATTATCTGATGCGTCTGGGGTGGAGCCACGGGGACGACGAAATCATCACCATGGATCAGGCCGTGGAATGGTTTGACATTGTTGATGTCAATAAATCCGCCGCGCGGTTTGATTTTGCCAAACTTGAATCAATCAACGCCCATTACATGAAAATGATGGATGATTCCGCACTTCTCTCACTTTTGATTCCGTTCTTAAAAAGCCATCTGGATTTAGAGGTGAACGAGACCGCCAAGGCGCGTTTGCTTTCGGGCATGAAAGA
>CAZZGO010000185.1:0-1694 GCA_964654245.1 uncultured Pseudobdellovibrionaceae bacterium
CGTGCTGGTGAAACTGGCGGATGAGACTCAGGTTGACCAGATAAATGATGTGTTATGGACATACCGCGCCGATTCTTTTTTGCCCCATGGCACCGCCAAAGAAGGTTATGGGGATCAACAGCCCATATGGATTACCGCGGGGGATGACCACCCCAATCAGGCCAACGTTCTGGTCATGGGCGCGCGCGTGTTCGAAGACAATGTGTCAGCCTTTGACATGGTATGTGCTTTTTTACCCGGTCATGATGATGAAAATATCCAACATGCTCGCCAACGCTGGAAAGACTATACGGCAAGCGGTCATCAGATAACGTATTGGCAACAGACCGATACAGGCGGCTGGCAAAAAAAATCATAGCGCGCGTTTCCCCATAAAAAAACGCGGCTAGCGTGCCGCGTTCTCCTATTATGTTGACCTATCCCTTATGCCGCAGGTTTGGCCGCGGTTTCGGCTGGCTTTGCATCTGCCGGCTTATCCGCTTCCGCAGGTTCACCTGTGGCTTCCGCCGGGGCGGCTTCGGGTTCAGCAGGCTTTAACTCCGCTTCTTCTGCGGCGATTTCTGCCGCCGAGGGAATGGCCTTGGGGGAATCAGCCATGGTTCTGAGCCACGCCAGAAGCGCCGCACGATCTTCGGGTTTTTTAATCCCGATGAAATTCATTTTGGTTTCCGGGTCATATGCCTTGGGTTTCCAAAGAAATTTATTTAATTCTGCATATGTCCATGTCGGTCCACCATGGTTTTGAAGCGTGCCAGAATACGCAAATCCCGCCGCATGGTTTTTGGGGCCGCCCACAACATTGTACAAATTTGGACCTACTCCATTGGGCCCACCTTTGGTAAACGAGTGACAGGCGGCACAGGCCTTGGAAATTTTTTCCCCGCGTGCCACATCTGCCGCGGCAATCAAGGCCAAAACCGGCTCTGCCATGGCCACCTTGGCCGCCCCGCCCGCCCCTGCGCCTTCGACCACTTCGACCTTAAAGGCGTTTTCTTCCAATCTTTCAGGAGACACCAGTTTTTTGGACACAAACCCGGCCAGCGACGCGACAATCCCGGCAATTAAAACAGCCGCGAAAATTTTGTTAAATTCCATCCCGCCCATCGATAAATCCTTTAAATGACTTTTTTTGGTCTTCGTTGATGATAATATTGCGCCGTCAGGCGTTCCTAGACTATACCAGTACCCGGCCTTCTGTCGATATCATAAGCGGCAAATAGCCCGGGTCAAGGCGGGTTTAAACCTGCCGGCGATAAAAATCAAGAACCATGACGCTCCCCATATTGGGGAAGATGGGATAAAGAATATTGGATACATTCATATGGTGAAAAAGATATCATTTCAGGGCTTTCACGGCGCCTATTCGGATATGTCCTGCAGAGCCGTATTTCCGGGATCTGAAACCCTGCCCTGCGAGACATTTGAAGATGCCTTCCGGGCGGTCATTGACGGTCTGGCGGATCTGGCCATGATCCCCGTGGATAATACGCTGGCCGGACGGGTGGCAGATGTCCACCATCTTCTGCCCAAAAGCGGCCTGTCGATTATCGGGGAAAATTTCTTAAAGGTTGAACATGCCCTTCTGGGGGTTAAAGGGGCGAAAATCAGCGACCTTAAACATGTCCATAGCCATATCCACGCCCTGCCCCAGTGCCGCAAAATTATCAAGGAATTGGGGTTAAAACCCCATGTGC
>CAZZGO010000186.1:0-1689 GCA_964654245.1 uncultured Pseudobdellovibrionaceae bacterium
ATATTGCGCGCCGCTATCCAGCAATAAAAATGTATCTGGATTCAACCGGGCGTGATGTTCCGGTGTGGCGCGGTAATGAACAATCGCGCCGTTCGCGCCAATACCAGCGATCGTATCAAAACTATCCCCCCGGTAGGACGGCGCCTGCGCCCGAAAGGATTTTAATTTTTCGGCGATCGTAATTTCTGTCCAGTGTTCCGGCGTCGTCAACGCGGTGCGCGCCCAGTATAAAAAATTGACCATCGCCACGCCATCGCGGATATGCGCGGTGCGCATGGCATTTTGTTCTGCTGGATGCTTTAACGCTTTGGGCAGAACACACGGGTCTTTCATGTCCACGACCTGACCACCTTGATGTTCAATATATTGTTTAAAAAAAACGGCACTGCGTTTGAGATCAAGCCCGAATACATGCCCGGCTTGAATATCTGTGACCATATCCTGACGCATCATCGCCGGATCAATAACATGAATATTGGCACCTAATGTCTGTCGGATACTGAAGGAAACACGGGTTGGATCAATATACCAGCGCACCTGTTGATCCTTGCCAATAAGGACATAGGATAATGCGGCCGGAATATGGGGCATATCCTGCGCCCGGATATTCAACAGCCACGCGATTGAATCCGGCTGGGTTAAAATGAACGTATCGACATTCTGCGTGGATAAAATTTCGGCCATCTGCCGGATTTTATCCGTATGGGAAACACCCGCATATTTAATATCAAATATTGTTACCGGCGTCGCCGGAATGGCCGGACGATCCGTCCATAAGAGATCAATTAAATTTTGAGAGAGGGGTTTTAACACCAGGCCAGTTTTTTCGGCATTCACGATATCAGCATGGGTGTGTAGATGCGGGTCGTATCCTATGACGCGCCCGGCACCCACCTGATCGACAATCCATTGCGGCCATTTGACGTCGGTACTATTCGCTGTTTGATACAAGCGTTCATCCACCTGTTGCTTTAACTGAAGGGTGTATCGCCCATCGCTAAAGACGCACGCCGTATCCGCCAGCACAACGCCCAACCCCGCAGATCCGGTGAACCCGCTCAGCCACGCGAGACGTTCTCCCGATTCCGGGACATATTCCCCCAAATGGGCATCCGTGCGGGGAATTAAAAACCCTTCCACCTGCACAGAGGCCATGGCATGGCGCACGGCGTCTAATCGCTGGGCATAAGGGGATGGGGGACGTGAAGCTGTCTTGGACATCATGGCCATTCAGTGTAGGATAATCTTAAGGGAAATCAAACGGGATGAGTATTTTTTTACTGGCGCTGGGCGTGATGATGGGGGGCTATGCGCTCTATCGTTTCTTGTCGGGAGCCTCAACCAAGCAAATCGGCACGTTCATTGTGGTGGCGGGGACGCTCACCATTACGGCACTGATCTTTTTACTGGCAGTGACAGGACGTTTGCCAGCCGTTATCGGCGCGGTGGCCGCGCTCTGGCCTCTGTTGTATTCCGTGTGGAAATCCCACCAGCAGGTCAAATTCGAAGAAAATATCTTTGAAAATCTGAAAAAAGCCTCTCCACAGATGACCCCCTCTGACGCGCTGGATATACTGGGGCTGAAACCGGGCGCGAGCGAAGCGGATATCGATAAAGCCTATAAAAACCTGATGAAAAAATTTCATCCTGACCGGAAAGGCACCGAATGGATTGCCCGGCAGATTAATG
>CAZZGO010000187.1:0-1670 GCA_964654245.1 uncultured Pseudobdellovibrionaceae bacterium
TGAATTCGCCCCCGGCATTACGGGCATGGGTATCGCGGAGAATATTTCCAAATCCCTCGCCAAGGCGGTAATTGCCATCAAGATTGACGGGGTTTTATCCGACCTGTCCTTACCGATCGACCGTTCGGCCTCTATTTCGTTGATCAAACGGGAAGATGATATCGCGCTCGAGATGATCCGGCATGATTGCGCCCATGTTCTGGCCGAAGCCGTCCAGAAGCTTTTTCCCGGTACCCAAGTCACGATTGGCCCCAACATTGAAAACGGTTTCTTTTATGATTTTGCCCGAAATGAACCGTTCAGTACCGATGATTTTTTGGCGATTGAACAGGAAATGAAAAAAATCGTGGAGCGTGGGTCTGCCTTCACCCGCGAAGTATGGGATCGTCAAGAGGCCATTGCCTATTTCAAAAACAAGGGTGAGAATTTTAAGGCAGAACTGATTCGAGACCTGCCTGATACCGAAGAAATAAAAATATATCGTCAAGGTGACTGGCTTGATTTATGCCGCGGCCCCCATATGCCAACAACTAAACATGTGGGCACCGCTTTTAAGTTAATGAAAGTGGCAGGCGCGTATTGGCGCGGGGATTCCAACAAGGCACAATTAACCCGTATTTACGGTACGGCCTGGCGTACGCAGGCGGAACTTGAGGCGTATCTCACCCAGATTGAAGAAGCCGAAAAACGGGATCACCGCAAACTGGGCAAGGAACTGGATTTGTTTCATCTTCAGGACGAAGCGCAAGGCTCTGTCTTTTGGCACCCCAAAGGATATATCATATGGCAAGCCCTTGAATCCTATATGCGCCGGCGTCTGCGCCATGCCGGATATGAAGAGGTTAAAACACCGCAATTGATGGATGCGCGTTTCTGGGAAGCCTCTGGCCATTGGGGTAAATACCGCGAAAATATGTTTGTCGTGCCGGACGTGGTGCCCAATACCGAAGAAGGCGGCAAAGTCTTTAAAGAAGAGCCTAAACATTTTATGGCGCTTAAACCCATGAACTGCCCCGCCCATGTGCAAATTTTTAATCAGGGGATTAAATCATATCGTGACTTGCCCATCCGTATGGCGGAATTTGGATGTTGCCACCGGAACGAAGCCCATGGCGCGCTTCATGGGTTGATGCGCGTGCGTCAATTCACCCAAGATGATGCCCATATTTTTTGCCGCGAAGACCAGATCGCGAGCGAGAGTTTGGCGTTTTGTGAATTACTGCGCGTGATTTACCATGATCTGGGTTTTGATCAGTTCAAGGTCAAACTGGCGACGCGTCCCGAAAAACGCGTGGGTACCGAAGAAAGCTGGGATTACGCCGAGAATGCCTTGAAAGAAGCGCTTGAGGCCGCAGGCCTGGCCTATGAGATCGCACCCGGCGACGGGGCGTTTTATGGCCCCAAACTTGAATTTCACATTCTGGATGCGATTGGGCGTTCCTGGACGTGCGGCACGTTACAGCTCGATCCTAATTTGCCGGAGCGTCTAGGGGCTCAATATACCGGTGAAGATGGACAAAAACACCGTCCGCTGATGCTTCACCGGGCGATCTTAGGATCGATTGAACGGTTCATTGGCATTTTGATTGAAAATTATGCGGGTAAGTTGCCGTTATGGCTGAGCCCTGTTCAATGCGTCGTTGCCACCATTACATCCGAAGCAGATGGAT
>CAZZGO010000188.1:0-1662 GCA_964654245.1 uncultured Pseudobdellovibrionaceae bacterium
ATATTTTTCATCTCCGGCCACAAGGATTCAAGCCGAGCCCAGGACATATCTGGATATGCCAGTAAATCAGCGGCACTCCGGCGTCTGCCATCCTTATTGATATGAATACCCGCCTTCTCCAGCTCATTGGGGGTGGCCGTCAATTGCGCCGTCATTAGGCGGCGTGCGGCGACAAGATCGGCTTTTTTGGTGTTCCACACCGTTTCACGTTCAGACCCCACACACCCCAAAGCGATCCCGCGGTCGGTCAAACGTTGGTCGGCGTTATCCGCCCGAAGGGTCAGGCGATATTCTGCCCGGCTGGTGAACATGCGGTACGGTTCCGGCGCACCCCGGGTGATGAGATCATCAATCATCACCCCGATATAGGCTTCGGAACGATCAAGAATGAAGGGGGTCATGGTTTCACGTGAAACGGCACCCGCCAAAATAGCGGCATTCAACCCGGCCATCAAACCTTGAGCGGCGGCTTCTTCATATCCGGTGGTACCGTTGATCTGTCCCGCCAGAAAAAGTCCGGAAAGTCTTTTTGATTCAAGTGTTTGCGTTAAATCACGGGGGTCACAATAATCATATTCAATCGCATATGCCCATTCCATGACCCGGGCGCGCTCCAACCCCGGGATCGACGCCAGCAATTCTGTTTGTACATCAATCGGCAACGCGTTGGATATGCCATTGGGATAGATGGTCGGGTCGTCAAGCCCCTCGGGTTCAAGGAAAATCTGGTGCCGGGATTTATCGGCAAATCGAACAACCTTATCTTCAATCGAGGGACAATAACGCGGGCCTGTGCCATTGATCTGGCCAGAGTACATGGGCGCCCGGTGAAGATTGGCGCGGATAATCTCGTGGGTTTTTTCGGTCGTATAAGTAATACCGCAATCAATCTGGGGTACATCAATCCGGGATGTCAGATACGAAAACGGCACCGGCACGGCATCCGCCTTTTGCATCTCCAGCGATGCCCAGTCAATGGTGCGTCCATCCAGACGCGCCGGCGTTCCGGTCTTGAGACGCCCCAGCGGAAAACCTAGTTTTTCGAGTGTCAGCCCCAGACCCACCGCCGGCTTTTCCCCCACCCGCCCAGCAGGAATTTTTTCCTCTCCACGGTGGATCAACCCCCGTAAAAACGTCCCGGTGGTGATGACAACGGCCTTGGCACGCAGTTCATCCCCCGCCCCGGTCACGATTCCGGTTACATGGTTATTTTCGATAAGAATATTTTCCGCGCCGCCTTCGATAATCGTCAAATTGGGGTAATCGGCCAACATCGCCTGCATGCCCTGACGATACAGCTTGCGGTCGGCTTGGGACCTTGGCCCGCGAACGGCTGGGCCCTTGGAGGCATTCAACATGCGGAATTGTATTCCGGCTTGGTCAATCACCCGACCCATGACCCCGTCCAGCGCATCAATCTCCCGCACCAGATGCCCCTTGCCCAGCCCGCCAATGGCTGGATTACACGACATGACGCCAATCGTGGCAGACTGATGGGTCACCAGCGCGGTTCGGGCACCCAGCCGCGCCGACGCGCACGCCGCCTCGCACCCGGCATGACCCCCGCCAATCACAATGACATCAAAAGACCGATCCATAGGGCGGTTATATAGGAAAAGGGTGTTTTTCTGCCAGTAGATTCTGAAGGATAAAGTTTAGGAG
>CAZZGO010000189.1:0-1643 GCA_964654245.1 uncultured Pseudobdellovibrionaceae bacterium
TCATTGTGGCCGTCAATAAATGCGAAAATGAAAAGGCCACTCAATCTGCCGTCGCTGAAGCGCATAAATTTGGGTTTGGGACGCCGCTTCCTATTTCATCAGCCCATGGCGAGGGTATCGAGGGACTTTATTTTGCCTTTGAACCTTATTTCCCCCAACAGGCTGGGTCAGAGGATGCGTCTGAAGCCTCTAGCGGTTCTCAGCCGTCTGAACAAGATCAATCCCGTTTTGATGTGATCGAAGGGGATATGGATTTTGAATTCGCCCCCGAGAGCGATCCCGAAAACGAGGACGAAAAATCGATCAAAATCGCGATTGCCGGGCGTCCGAATGCCGGTAAATCAACGCTGTTAAATGCCCTGTTGAATGATACGCGGGTGATGACATCCCCGGTGGCGGGCACGACGCGAGATGCCATCGCCGTGGATTGGGAATATGCGGGTAAAAAAATCCGTCTGGTGGATACGGCAGGTCTTCGTAAAAAAGCCCGCATATCGGACGGCGTTGAGAAAATGGCCGTTGAAGATACGCTTCGCGCCATTCGTCTGGCGCAAATTGTGATACTGGTGATTGATGCCACCATGCCCCTTGAAAAACAGGATCTTCAGATTGCCGATCATATTCTGGATGAAGGCAGAGCTATGGTCATTGCCGTTAATAAATGGGATTTAATTCCAAATAAAAAAGAATGGCTGGATGAAATTCATTACAAACTCGGCATATCTCTGGCGCAGGTGCGCGGCGTACCAGTCGTACCCATTTCCGCGCTTAAGGGGAGTAACCTGACGCGGCTGATGGATGATGTCCTCAAACTGTTCGCGACATGGAATATCCGGGTGAATACCGGTAAACTCAACCGCTGGGTACGCATGATGGAATCACGGGTGGCACCACCATTATTTGAAGGTCGTTCCAATCGTCTGAAATACATGGCTCAAATCAATGTGCGTCCGCCGACATTTATCCTCTGGGTCTCAAAACCTCAATCGCTTCCGGATACGTATAAACGGTATCTGATGAACGGGCTCAGGGATGCGTTTGATATGGAAGGCGTGCCGATCCGGTTGTTGATTCGCACCAGTAAAAACCCCTATCAGGATTAAAGCCTGATCACTTCGCCGTGCCGTGTGTCGGACGGCAGGCATAAATCCACAAAAGCCGGGGCAATATCTTCGGGGGCACGGATACTCATGGGGTCTTCTCCCGGCGCGGCGGCGGCGCGCATTTGTGTGCGAATGCGCCCCGGGTCAACCACGTTTACGCGCAGGGATGTTTTTGCCGTTTCTGCGGCATAGGTCATCGCCAGTGTTTCAAGGGCGGCTTTTGACACGCCGTATGCCCCCCAATAGGCTCTGCCTTTTGTGACGTCCAGACTAGAGGACACAAAGATTGCCCGTCCGTGAGGGGCGTGACGGAGTAAGGGGTCAACCGTGCGGATCAATCTGAAATTGGCATTTACATTGACATCCATGACCCGTGTCCATTCTTTCGGGTCGGCTTGATGAATAGGGCCTAATGTCCCCAGCAAGCCGGCATTGCCCACAAAAATATCAAGGCGTCCAAACCGATCAAAAATCATCTGACCGATGGCGTTGATGTTATCCATCTGGGTGAGATCGACAGGCATCAACGTGGCCTGCCCA
>CAZZGO010000190.1:0-1638 GCA_964654245.1 uncultured Pseudobdellovibrionaceae bacterium
TCTGGGCCTATGCCGACGGGGTGGAAACACATACACTAGAGACGCATATATATCGCCTGCGCCAAAAAATTGAAAAAGATTCAAGTGCGCCGGAGATCCTGCTAACAAGCCCTGAAGGATATGTGCTTCGGGTGTAGCTTAATCTAGGATTCGTTTTTCAGCACGGCGACGGCGTTGGCCAGACTCTCCAGAAAACTATTGGCGCGTCCAATTGATAACGTTTCATACCCGCGTGCGGAAAGTTTTTCTAAATCGTCCAGTAGTTGATAAATAATACGTATGTCGCTCGCCGACAGCATATCGACATCGCTCGTCACCTGTACCGTCGGAAATGTAGGGGCAGGGGAGGCATAGCCTGCAGATCTTTGCCCCATGGTTTGATACGCACTGATGGCTTTGGCGGTGGCACCCGGCATAATGGCCGGGGGGGGTGATGCTGGGGTCGATGTTTTTATCTCGGCCTGCGGGGTCGATGCGGGTGCAGAAGGCGACGTTTGTGTAGAGCCATCCTGACCCGTGACAAAATTCTGAAGAAACAGCCGCAAGGCTGGAATAGAGACATCGGTTGAGTCTTCCCACAACGAATGATCATCATCTGTCAGATCAAAATCCGGGCGTTTTCGGCCGTCACGTTTTTCGTCGCGGCGAATGCCAAGTCGTGTATCGGCCGCTTCGGCCTGACGGAAAATTGTTTTAAAAAGAGGGCCTAACGATGAAAACACCTGTTCATGATCCCTATCTGATACCCGTTAAAGGGGAGTATACCCCCAAAAACGGGATCGACCAAATTCTGGGTTTAGCGTGCGGTCGCAGAAGGCTTTTGTGTGGGTGTGATTAAGGCTGGCGGGATGGGCGATACATATTCCCAGACCAAGCTTCCCGCCGGGGTCCAGAGGGATAAAGACACAATATTTGCCGACATCAACCAGCTGGGGATACCATCAATATCCTGTACCCCCGAGATATCAGACCGAAGCGGTTTAAGTGTCATCACGAGCCGTAAATTTTTCCCCGTCCCCAAGGCCGCCTGCAGGTTTTTGGCCTGATCTGGCGTTAAAATGGGGTTCATCCGTTCTTGAAGTTTTGTTGGAATGACAACAAAACGATCTTCCCGGAAATCATAAGGGAAATAATCCGTCATACCTTGGGCAAAGCGGATGTTTAAAACAGGGGTAGGTGAGGTACCTAAATCTGTGGATGGCACCATGTCCACCTTGCCGATTGCGGGTGTGATCAGGGTAATCACGGATGTCGCCGGATCCAGTTTTTGCCACGCCTGTGTCAGACGCGTCATTTGCGCCGCGTATACCTCGTCTCGGCGTGCAAGGGCGGTCACGGAATAGGGCTCTGTTTCCTTGATCCAGAGATCGAAAGAAGGACGTGCATTGGCCATGCGGTAAAATAAAAGCGCGACATCTTCGGCCGATGAGGCTCGAATTTTTCCTATATTGGCGATGGCACTGGCTGGGATCAGACAGAACAGGATCATCCCCCATATGCAGATTTTGGTAAATAAACTATTCATCCCTATCATTATGCCTTAAAACAATGAGAGATGGTATTTTGATATCAACAGGGTTCTTCCCCATGAAAAAGCCCCCCGGCGGAAAAAAACCACCCCTTCACCAGACCCCAAAG
>CAZZGO010000191.1:0-1589 GCA_964654245.1 uncultured Pseudobdellovibrionaceae bacterium
ATCATTAATTTTTTAACTGATTGGGCACAGACATCGCAGACCATGCCGTTCACTTTGACAACGATATGGTTCAAATCTTGAATTTTTTCTGTGGGAGCCGACATCGCCGGCGTCAACAGGCACATATACATTAGAAATGTCATCATCCATTTTTTCATTGTGTCTCTCCGGTTAAAAGGTATGCGTTAAATTTAAAACCATGCCGTCATCAAGGCGGTAGCCAGCTTCAATAAGTGTACTTCCTTTAAAGGCTCTCACCAGCGGTGTCACGGAAAAACGATCTTCATCGCCCGCATCATAGCGTGTTTCAATCATCAACCATGTATGAATATCACCCGAATCCCCGATATAAGGGGCGATGCCAACACGCGCTGTGTGTTCAACGAAATTATCGGCAACGCCTTTTTTACCGCCGCCATAAAACGCCTTTGTTTCATAGGATGTAAAATACCGGCGATCTTCCCAATCTGCACTCAGGCCAAGCCATCCGGCCGGGTCGATATCATGTTTATCATAAGCCGCGCCAATCCCAGAGAGCAGGTAAAAATTTCCCTGTGAGGCCGGGTTATTCCAACGCTTGGCGAGATAATTTATGACAAGCGCATCCATATGCGCCGATCTATCCCGGAAATATTCATGGCGATATCCCACCGCATAACGCGCCGTGGGGGAGTAATCCAGCGTCAATGAACTGGCATCCGGGTCATGGGTGACCATCAACATACTGCCGCCCGCATAGGACACAGGCCTTGCCTGAGCGGGCAAGGCCAACATCAGGGTGATGATCCCTATCAGACCATGTCGGAACCGACGCATGCGCGTGTTTCTCCTCAATCTTAATTCGGCAGGGCTTGGCATAGGTTACATGCCTAAATTTACAGAATATTTGACGCCATCTGGCCTCTGTTTTGCACCTTAGCCCTTCGAGTGAACTTAAACCACAGAAGGATTCCGTGGTCAAAGATGTAGGAAACATACTGGACGCCGGGCAACGCGCTCGGCTCTTGGCTCTTTCAAAAACGGCAAGGCAACTTGACGGCGTATTTTTGCGTCTTGCGTCAGGGCTAAAAATCAACAGTGCCCTTGATAATCCCAATGCCTTTTTCGTCTCTCGCGCCCTGACCCAGCGCGCAGATGATCTAGCCAGACTTCTGGATGGGATCGGTCAGGGCATACGCACCATTCAGGTCGCCGATGAGGGCGTCAAAGCCAGTTTAAAAATACTGGATCTGGCGGAGAGTTATTTGCGTGACGTGGAACAGAAATATCTGTCTGGCCAGGTTGGGTTTCAAACGGGTCTCGCACCCAATGAAACGCTGGTGACGTTTAATAGCAGTGCCGATTTCATTACCTATGTGGCGGGGCAGGATGTGCCTGCCTCGGGCACGGTGACGGTTACCGGAAATAGCGAGGTGGAATTACAGGGGAATTTTTGGAAACGACTGGCATTCAATTACAATATCACCGCAGATACGACCCTGACGTTTGACTATAGATCATCCCTTCAACCCGAAATTTCAGCCATTGGGTTTGATAATGATATGAATTTTGGCAACGATGATGATCGATTCTTTTTGTATGGTTCACAA
>CAZZGO010000192.1:0-1586 GCA_964654245.1 uncultured Pseudobdellovibrionaceae bacterium
TACACTTCCGGTACGATTTGGCGGCACTGTCTCTCAAATGGCTGATGTTTTGGCGGGTTGGTGTAAAAATGTTAGTGGTTATCCCAAATCCCATCAAGATCATGATAAGTATCCCAAGGCCGTTGTGGTGACATCTCGGACACAAGGCACGCCAACAGTGATTCCCCCTATGCCTAAGGGATTATGACCCTGAAATTTATGGTTAATTAGTACAAAAGGATGCCCCACCTGAACTCAGCTGGGGCATCCTTTTTTTATCAATTCAAGGACATGCGCTTCCCTGTTTCAAGAAAACATAAAGATTTCTTTAACATTCGCTTGACTTGGGGCGCATTTAACCCTAATAATCCGCCAACTTTAAGAATCGGATGGGCTGGCTGTAAACGTTATTCACAAGATAAACCCTTGAAGTAAAACGGTTAAACGCAGTCCGAGTTCTTGACCCAGGTATAGCCAGAAATCAAAAAAATTTCTGTGCTGCAAAGGGCAAAAATAATGAAAGCGGACATTCTTCCGCCTGACATTATCTGCGCTTCTTGCTTTGTACCTGTTTTTGGTACCCATCCGACAAACGAATTGGAACGTAACGTTAAGGAGAAGGCAGAATATGCCAACGATTTCGCAGCTTATCCGTAAACCCAGAGCCAAGGGCGGCAAAAAGGCCATGAAGGCCGTTAAGTCCAAGGCAATGAAAGAAAACCCTCAAGTGCGCGGTGTATGCACGCGTGTCTATACAACGACACCGAAAAAGCCGAACTCGGCTCTGCGTAAGGTTGCCAAGGTGCGTTTGACCACGGGTTATGAAGTGATCTGCTATATCCCCGGCGAAGGCCACAATCTTCAAGAACACTCTGTCGTGCTTATTCAGGGCGGCCGGGTAAAAGATTTGCCAGGGGTTCGTTATCGTATTATCCGCGGCGCGCTCGACACCCAAGGGGTGAAAGACCGTCGCCAAGCGCGCTCTCAATATGGCGCGAAACGTCCGAAATAATTTTATCAGGAGACTTTTTACATGTCACGTCGTCACAAGGCCGATAAACGCGAAATTCTCCCCGATCCAAAATTCGGGGATGTGGTGTTGTCTAAATTTATGAATGTTCTCATGTATGATGGGAAAAAATCCGCGGCCGAAAAAATTGTCTATGGGGCTTTGGAAATTCTGGATGTTAAAGGCAAGGATATTGCCGATGATGACAGTGCCGGGACAACAACAGCCGCAGGATCAGCCACAACAGGCGCTGGTGCCAAAGGTCTTCGTGTTTTTCACAAGGCTTTGAAAAAAGTACGCCCGCAGGTTGAAGTGCGCTCACGCCGCGTTGGTGGGGCTACCTTTCAGGTGCCCGTCGAAGTTCGTCCGGATCGTAGCGTGGCACTTGCTATGCGTTGGTTGATCGGCGCCGCCCGTAACCGCGGTGAAAACACCATGATGGAAAAACTGGCTTACGAAATTTTGGAAGCCGCGAATGATCGCGGGACGGCCGTTAAAAAACGTGACGACACGCACAAGATGGCAGAAGCCAACAAAGCTTTCGCTCACTACCGCTGGTAAGAATAAATTTAAAACGAAATCGCCTTTTTATATTGGA
>CAZZGO010000193.1:0-1580 GCA_964654245.1 uncultured Pseudobdellovibrionaceae bacterium
CTTGTTTTTATACCCAAAGGCGGTATAGTCCGGCCATTTCCAATTTCAAGCCAAAGGAACATGAAATGATCTTTATATCAAGTGCTTATGCGCAAGAAACCGCCGCCGTAGCCGCTGATGCCGCTGTGCAGGCTATGCCCCCGGCGGCCCCCGGTAACCCGGTGATGTGGAATCTGGGGTTGATCGCCATTCTGGTGGTCATGTTCTATATGTTATTGATCCGCCCCCAGCAAAAGAGATTTAAAGAACATGCCGACATGCTCTCGGCATTGAAAAAAGGTGATAAGGTCGTAACCGCCGGCGGCCTGATTGGTACGATTGAAAAAATTGAAGATAAGGACGATGAAGTCATCATCGATCTGGGCGGGGGGATGAAAGTCACCGCACTGCGCACCACCATCCAAGGCATGGCGACCAAAAAATAATATTATTTTTGTTAAAAAGGTGTTTTCCACATGATCCATATTCCCAGATGGAAAGTTATCCTTATCTTGCTGGTATGCGTGCTGGCGGTGGTCTATTCAATCCCGAATATTCTATCCGCAGACATGCGCGCCAAGATGAAAGACCATCTGCCAGGCTGGATGCCGTCCCAGACGATCAATCTGGGGCTGGATCTTCAAGGGGGGTCTCACTTGCTTTTGCAGGTGGATTTATCGTCCATCACCAAAGAACGTGCCGAAGGCATGGTGCTGTCGGCGCGTCCTGAACTGCGCCAGCAACGGATCGGGTATAAACGCCTGATGCCCATGGATAATGGTGTGCGTCTGGTGCTAACGGATATGAAAGATAGCGAAGCGGCGCAGAAAATTCTCCGCGGCCTTGATTCAGGGCTAGAGATAGAAGTGAAGGAGAATAATTCGATTGAAGCCAGTTTTTCTGAATCCGCCCTTAAGGCCATCAAGGATCAAACCATCGATCAATCCATTGAAATTGTTCGCCGCCGGGTTGATGAAACAGGCACCAACGAACCGGTGATACAACGTCAAGGCGAAGACCGCATTTTGGTGCAATTGCCGGGGCTGGATGATCCAGCGCGGATTAAAAACCTGTTGGGGACGACGGCCAAATTGTCATTCCATTTGGTGGATATGGATGTGTCATCCAATCTTCAATCTGGCGGGGGGACGCTGGTGTTGCCCATGGCTGAAAATCCGGGGCAAACGATGGCCGTTGACCGCAGAGCCGATGTCACGGGCGATATGTTGGTCACAGCGCAGGTGGCGCAAGATCAAGCCGGACAGCCAGCGGTGTCGTTTCGGTTTGATGCCATTGGGACGAAGCGTTTTTGTGATTTAAGCCGCGATAATGTCAACCGCTTGTTTGCCATCGTGCTGGATGGCGTCATCATCAGTGCGCCGGTGATCCGTGAACCGATATGCGGTGGGTCAGGGCAAATTTCAGGGAATTTTACGATCAAGGAAGCGGGCGATTTATCGCTCTTGCTTCGTGCGGGGGCGCTTCCGGCACCGCTGAAGATCATCGAGGAAAGAACCGTGGGCCCTTCGCTGGGTCAGGATTCCATTGCCGCGGGTGAAATGGCCTGTCTGGTGGGGCTCATCATGATTTTGGGTTTTGTG
>CAZZGO010000194.1:0-1574 GCA_964654245.1 uncultured Pseudobdellovibrionaceae bacterium
ACGCAGGGTGTGCTGGATCTCGTCCGTCAAAAATTCCCAGATCATTTTGGAGACCTGGAACCCTTTTACTTTGCGGTAACGCGAGATCAGGCCTTACAGGTGCTGGATCATTTCATCGCCCGAAGATTAAAGAATTTTGGGGATTTTCAAGATGCGATGCTGACGGGCGAGCCTTGGATGTATCACAGCCACATCAGTTTTTATTTGAATTGTGGCCTGTTATCCCCGTTGGAGGTTATTCAAAAGGCCGAGCAAGCGTACCGACAGAGTGCCGTGCCCTTGAATGCGGCTGAAGGATTTATTCGGCAGGTTTTGGGCTGGCGCGAATATATACGCGGAATCTATTGGCTTTATATGCCCGAATATAAAGCCGAAAATTATTTGGGTGCCACCCGAAAACTTCCGTCTTTTTTCTGGACGGGGGACACAAAGATGAACTGCCTGAAGCAATGTATCGCCGAAACGAAACAAAATGCCTATGCACACCATATTCAACGTTTGATGGTGCTGGGTAATTTTTTATTATTGGCGGGAGTACACCCGGATGATGTGAATGAATGGTATTTAATTGTCTATGCCGATGCGTATGAATGGGTGGAACTGCCCAATGTATCGGGGATGATTTTATTTGCGGATGGCGGTAAGCTCGCGAGCAAACCATATGCCGCCGGCGGCGCCTATATTAACAAAATGTCTGATTATTGCCGCGGCTGTCAGTATGATGTGGATGAAAAAACAGGCGCCAAAGCCTGCCCGTTCAATTATCTATACTGGGATTTTTTTATCCGTCACCGGGAAAAACTCTCGAATAATCCGCGCGTGGGCATGTCTTACAGGACGCTGGATAAGATGAGCCCTGAGAAAGTGCATGAGATCCGCGAGAGTGCCCGAACGTTTCTAGAGAGCTTGAAAATAGATGCCTGGTCATAAAAAACCCCATTTGCCCCAGAAAATCTGTGCCACTTGTGCCAAACCATTTGCATGGCGAAAAAAATGGGAAAAAGTCTGGGCGGAGGTGAAATATTGTTCAGAGCGATGCCGGCGTGGTAAGACATCTTCATGAAGCCGATGATTGTCACGATGGGGGAGCCTGCCGGTATCGGCGGGGAGATAACGGTTAAGGCGTGGCAGACACTTCGGATGCGGCAAGATCGTGTGTTTTGCGTGATCGCGGATACCGCGTGGCTCGGCACGATGAATCCGGATGTGCCCGTTCGCGCCATAGATCACCCAGCCGAAGCCCAAGAGATTTTCCCCCACGCCATTCCCGTGATCAATATGCCCTTAAGTACCCCCGTGACCCCCGGTGTACCAAACCCTGCACATGCCAAAGCGGTGTGCGAGAGCATTGAACGTGCTGTCGCCTATGTGCAGAAAAAAGACGCCTGCGCCGTGGTAACAAACCCCATTCATAAAACGCTTTTGGGACAAGCTGGTCAGAATTTTCCGGGACATACTGAATATCTGGCGCATCTGTGCGGGGGGACACCCCCCCCCCATCATGATGCTGGTGGGTGGGGGGTTACGCGTGGTGCCGCTGACGATTCATATTCCGCTTAAAGATGTTCCGGGTC
>CAZZGO010000195.1:0-1573 GCA_964654245.1 uncultured Pseudobdellovibrionaceae bacterium
AAAATCAGACAAGGCCGTACCCGAAAGATCATTCAAACTGATTTTTTTTTCGTGATGGCGGGATAGGAAGATCAGAAAGCCACTCACATCCTGACGATAGGCGCGGATACTATGAGGCGAGAGGTTTTTTTCAACTTTTAAATAGGCGAGCCACTGATGGTACAATTCCGCCAGATCTGGAGAGAGATAATCAAACGAAACAAGATCGGGGGGGGCCATCGTCACGCCGGCAAATTAAGCCATGACCTAAAGCACCGTTCCACCACACGCGCTAAAAAAGATACCATGTCCGTCCCTTGGCCATCCTGAAACATCATAGGATCACGTGATCCAAAGGCGAGGATGGCTGGCGGCGTATTCTTAGAGATATCAACGCGCAGAAGAGCTTGAGAGGCGACCAAGGTTGCGCCCCCGCCATAAATGGCCTCTATCCCGCTGATATCAGATTGCAAAAGCGTATTCTTACCATTCATCCACCGGTCAATGGTGCCTTCAGGAACAACCCGAATGCCGGGGGTGTGAATATGGGGTATATCTGCGCCACTGCTTTCGACGACCAGCACGGAAATATCTGTATCCAGCATGGCCGATAAATCCATGGTAATAATGACAATGAATTCTTCAAAGCTTTGCGCTTCCAGCAACCGAAGTACGACATTGTGAATACGTTGCTGGTTGTTCATGTTCGATCTGGCGTTTTCAACAATCGCCTGAGTTGTCTCTAACACGCGCTCTTTATCTGCTTTAAGGCGCTGAATCATGAAATTTTGAAAATCAGCCACATTGCGCCCGGCGCCGCTTTTGGGCGGGGTTAAAAATTCGCAGGCCTCGGGGTGGGTCATTAAAAATTTGGGGTGGGTGCGCAGATAGGTCAAGACATCCTGCGCGGTGATTAATGTTTTATCTTCGGTCATGGCATCACTCATGACATGATTCTATCACAAAAACCGCGTGGGCAGAATTATTGAATGGGGGTTAGAGAATGCTCTGCCCTGTTTTTTTCCAATCCTCAACAAAGGCCGCTAACCCTTTATCGGTGAGGGGATGGGAATAAAGCTGTTTGATCACAGATGGTGGGCAGGTCATGATATGTGCCCCCATTTTAGCGGCTTCGATAATGTGCATCGGGTGACGCACAGACGCCACTAAAACCTCGGTGTGGAAATTCGGGTAGTTATTATAAATATTGACGATATCCGCAATGAGTTGCATGCCGTCTGTTGAAATATCATCCAGACGTCCCACAAACGGAGAGACAAAGGTGGCACCGGCCTTGGCGGCCAAAATGGCCTGCCCTGGGGAAAAACAGAGCGTCACATTCACCATAGTGCCGTTATCGGATAAATGCTTGCAGACTTTTAACCCCGATGGAGTTAGCGGCACCTTAACGGCGACGTTATCGGCAATCTTGGCCAGCTTTTTCCCCTCGGCCAACATGGTATCAAAATCTGTGGAGGCGACTTCAGCCGATACGGGACCGGGCACAATCTCGCAAATTTCGGCAATCAGTTTTAAAAAATTCTGCCCGGATTTGGCAATCAAAGACGGGTTTGTTGTCACCCCATCCAGAAGA
>CAZZGO010000196.1:0-1535 GCA_964654245.1 uncultured Pseudobdellovibrionaceae bacterium
GACCTGAACATCAATGGTACGTTCCGACGCATCCAGCCCGCATTTTTCCGCCAGCGCATCACGGGATAAAATATCATTCGGATGGCCACATAACGCCCGAAGCAACGTCAGCTCAACATCCGTCAGCCGGACACTTACCGCCCCATCCACCAGATCATTTTCAGCCGGATTAAATGTCCATGGCCCGATTTTGAAATATTCCCCACCTGCCTTGTATTTAGGACGCCGGCGCAAAATAGCCTGAAGCCGGAGCACTAATTCCCGCGGATCAAACGGCTTGGGCAGATAATCATCCGCCCCGGCCGTCAACCCCTTGATCTTATCTTCCACTTCGGACAAAGCCGTTAGCAGAAGGATGGGAATATCTTGGGTTTGCCGGATCTCGGCGGTCAATGCCCGTCCATCTTGCCCCGGCATCATCACATCCACGACCAACGCATCAAAAACGGTTTGTGACAAAATCTCATGTGCTTCGGCAGAATTCGGCGCGCTCAAGGCCAGAAAACCATGATCGTTCAAATAGCGGCACACCAGCGCACGTATCCGGTCATCATCATCGACAACCAGAATATGAGGACGCGCCGCCCAAGATCCGTTATTTTCTGCCATGGCCTTGCATTTTAAGGCAAAATTAGAAAAGATATAGATGAATTTAACGTTTTTAAGGAGTTCCCCATGGCACAAGCCTTTCATGACCGCGATGGATTGATTTGGATGGACGGCAAAATCGTCCCCTGGCGTGAGGCCAATGTGCATATCCTGACCCATGGGCTTCATTACGCCAGCGCGGTTTTTGAGGGCGAGCGATGCTATAGCGGCCAGATTTTTAAATCGCGTCTGCATTCCGAACGCCTGATCCGCTCCGCCGAATTGATTGACATGAAAATGCCCCTGACGGTGGCGGATCTGGAGACCGCCAAGGCCGAGATTCTATCGGCCAACAAACTGACGGATGCGTACTTACGCCCGGTGGCGTGGCGCGGGTCGGAACAAATGGGTATTTCGGCGCAAGCCACCCTCACCCATGTGGCGATTGCCTGCTGGGAATGGCCGTCTTACTTCGCGCCGGAGGTTCGGGAAAAAGGGATCAGCCTTCAGACCGCCAAATGGCGTGCCCCCATGACCGAAACTGCCCCCACGGCCAGCAAAGCCTCGTGCCTGTACTGCACCCATACCATGTCCAAACACGCGGCCGAAGCGGCCGGGTTCACCGATGCCCTTATGCTGGATTATCGCGGGTTCGTGGCCGAAGCCACAGGCGCCAATATTTTCATGGTCAAAAATGGCGTCCTGAAAACGCCAACGCCGGATTGTTTCCTGAACGGCCTCACCCGCCAGACCGTGATTGAACTGGCGCATGAATTAAAAATTCCGTTCGAAGAAACACGCATCATGCCCGATGAATTAAAACAGGCCGATGAGATTTTCTTGACCGGCACCGCCGCCGAAGTCACGGCCGTGGGCAAAATTGACGACACCCCCTTCACCGTGGGCGACGTCACCCGCAGACTTCGAAGCACCTATGAAGACCTTGT
>CAZZGO010000197.1:0-1513 GCA_964654245.1 uncultured Pseudobdellovibrionaceae bacterium
CTTTAAAAAATATACGCGTATTTAGATACTAAAACATCCCCTTAGCCCGGGCTTTCCACAGAGACCTTGTTCACCCTTAAGACAGCCCCGAGTTTCTGGTTATTATCGCATTCGCGCCCAACACATAACTTATCCAGGGTTACACGCCACCCCACGCCTCCGTTTTGAACATGCCCCACCGCTTCGCGGAATTGGCCAAAATTGGCAGTCGAATTTGAGGTGATGGTAATGGATGATTCGCTTTGGGTGATATCCAGATTTTTATATATATCCTTGAGTTCTTTTGAAAAGCTGGCGACTTCGGCTGAATCAACCGCCACATCCTTGATCACGGGCACAGTGGGTTTTAAAGCTTGCGTTTCCTTCAGCTTGGCACGAAGTTCTGTCATTTGCTTGACCTGAATGGTCGTAAAAAGCCCGAGTGCCCCGGCCATCGCCCAAGCGATCCCCGCGGCCAGTAAAACTGTTTGACCAGCATTGTGCGGTAGTTTTTCCAAAAAGGCATTCAGATCCCCCGACAATTTGGGGTCGGCCAATTTTTTTAAAAAAGTTAAGTCGAGTGACTTAAGATCCACGTGTAAGCCCTTAGATAAATAAAATAACCCTAAAGAAATTTTATCCGTATTTGGATTAAAAGCCAATTAAGATTTTGTTTTGATTAATAAAAGATTATTTCTTGCCCCGAATGCGCGCCCGGCCGTCTTTTTCCGGTTGAGGCACCACTTCAACGGGCACGCCGCCGATACTGTTGGTGTACGCTTGGGGCACCAGAGCTTCCCATTTGAGTTCGGCACCATTTACTTCATATTTTACTAATGTTCCACCCAGAGGCATCAATTGATCCAGCAATTCCTGAACCCGAACCATATGCCGGATCGTATCACTCTGAAGGGCGTTATAGGCTTGAAGGGTGAGTTGGCTCGCGGCTTCATCAGTTTGACGTTTCACGGTTTCCAGATCCCGCCGCATGGTGTTGGTAAAGATGAACTGAAACACCAGAAAAGCAAAAATCAGAAGATTAGCGCCAATCCCAACCATCAAAAGCATACGGGCGGTCGCGCGCGATAAAAGTTCTGTTTTGAGGGCTCGGTTTTTCCAGCGTACGGGTTCTGCCATATCGGGATTGATCGTCACGAAATTCGCATCCATACTTTGGATACGGGGGAGAAGTGTCCGTGCCGCCCCAATAAAAACTTGCATCCGCGCGGTATCGGGATCCCAGCGCAAAGCCGAGGCAATCCCCTCTTGTTCATACAAATAAACTGTTTCCTTATCCCAGAATTCGCTGTTACCGGGTAATGCCGAAGCCAGAGGACACCAACTGTCCGGGTCAGAGGCAAAAGATGAGGAAGGTGTCGCCAGAAACCAGCATCGGCCTTCGTCTATGCTGTAAACATAGTGGACTTTTTCCGTGCCACAGGCCTGCGAAGCGGCATTCCACACAGCTTCTTCTTCGGTACCAGCAATGTAGGGCACCGCTCCACCAATCAACTCCTGAGGCAAATAGGGATGT